>NZ_JBEPWZ010000283.1:0-3846 GCF_041642155.1 Fodinibius sp. | reverse complement strand
TCCCGGTCTCCCCATTCGAAATCCTGGGGCAGGATCCGGTCATCAGGAGCGTTATATCCCAACAGATACAGCAGGGTATGCGCCATATCAGCCTGAAAGCCAATATTCGGTCGATCCACCGCCTCCAGTGTCTCCACCATCGTCTTCCAGCTGTGCATGCCGCCCCAGCAAATTTCGCCCTCGGCCGCCAAATCCTCATCATAGTCGGCCGCAACATCACAGGCTTCGCGCCAGGTTTGAACAATCAGCCGGGTCCCTTCCTCCGGGTTTTCAGCCCAGGTAGCCGGATCCACGGCAGAATCAATACGAATGACCCCATTCGGGCGCACGCCCTCCTCGCGCAACACTTTACCGATCTCACACGACTTTCTGACCTGCGTCACAAAATTTTTGCGATCTTCTTTGCTCCCCATAGCCGATCCGCCGCCGATATCCGGCCACACCGGCGCCACAAGACTTCCCGCCTCGAGACCATACCCGGCAATTTTTTCAGCTAAAGTTTTTATATCATCCTCGGAACTGTCAATATCGATATGAGGATCATACAGGAAAAGATCAATACCATCAAATCCCATTCCGTCGACCTCGGCGGCCGCCGTCTTTTCCAGCATGGTATCGAGACCTATGGTCGGTTCGGAATCCGGTCCTTTGCCCACAACCCCGGGCCACGCTGCATTGTGTAGTTTTGGATAGTTGTTTTCTGGCATAGCTATATACGTTTATAGATTATAAATATGAATAATGAAAGTAACCCGCGAGGTTTAAGACACCAAAAAGCGGATTATCTGCTCCTGTTATATCGGTATAAAAAAAATGGCAATGCTCTAATAGTTTCGCAATTGAATGTGTCCCTCTTTTTATAAACAAGCATTTTTGTGCCAGTTTCTTGTAAAGAGGCATCCACATTGAAATTATACTATATTTTTTTGATATAATTTTATTAAAGTTTTTTAAGAAAATATGCAAGTCTGTTTTTGTACGCCCCGATAAGTCGGGATGCGGCCAGAAAGGTTAGCCAATGTTTCAGCCGGAGCTTTCGGTACCCCTTCCTATACATGCTTATTTCCGCCTCACATACCTCCACAAGCATCGGTCCATCGACCTCAACCCCAGCTGACCTTTATCCCTGCACGTGATCCTGCATGGTACGGATAGCCGCCGAAACGTGGTTATACACACTCTGCTTGTTAATATCCATGATGCGGGCTATTTCCGCATTGGTAAACCCGTCATAATATTTCAGAAGGATGGCTTCCTTCTGGCGGTCGCTGAGCGAACCGATGGCAAGCGACAAGCACCGTTCTCTTTCCCGGTCAGCTTCAAAACGAATAATCAACTCCTCCCTGTTCTGCAGCTCCTCATTATGATGATGACGGTAGCTGTAATTTCGCTGTGTACGATTTTTTTGCTTCCGCACCCTGCGAAAGATAATACGTCTGAGGGAGGAACAGAGATAGGATCTGACAGATCGTGCCTCGTTGATGGACGCTCTTTTCTCCCACAGGACCAGGAAGAGTTCCTGGATCGCATCCTTGACGAAGGCCTCTTTCGGAATGATCCTGTATCCGTATTTAAAAAGCCAGGAATAGGATACACAAAATAGTTCAGACAACGCTTTCTCCTTTCCCGCCCGCACGTTCAGCCAGAGCTCATCCAGATCCATCCCATTGGCTGTTATTCGCTCTTCCACCCTGTTCATATGTGCTAACATAACCATCCTTTTTTTTAAATAAGTTTCCCACGATTTATCCGCCCTGACCCTGAAAGTAGTTTTTTTACTATTCCTGCAGCATAAGAACGCTGCCGGCGGATGAATTCATTCACCATTATGAACATATGTTCACCGATGAATATATGTTCTTTTAGCAATTTACAAGAATTATTTTCAATGTCAATAAAAAAACTTTCTCACTTTTCTTATTGACATAAATTAATTTTCACTCCCCTGAATACTTAATGATACCTTTTCACTTCTGCTTACGGGCTTTACTGGTAATTCAAACGATGCGGTATGCAAAAAATAATTAAGCCATTTGGTTTGCGTAAACATGAGCATTTAAGCATGTATTTTTTCCGCATGGGGAGTTTTGTGGCAGGACCTTCCCCGATTTCTCTCAAAGATATATGTTGTATAGCTGTAACCTTATGATACAGATAGACTTATATCGATTATAGAGGCCAATAAAATAGGACAGTGGGTATCATGCTGCGAACGTTGCCCATCAGCGGAATTAAAAGTGAAAATAGCATGTCGGGCACAGCGGATACATCTGCGCTGCCATTTTTCCTTCGCCTTGCTGAAGAACAAATTTTCTGGTGAGGTAATCCGGGCTATTTACCAACGGCGCTTTCGGTTAGCGTCCACTCATCAAACCAAAGTTTTTATATATTGCATGGAATTACTACCTTTTTATCGTTTCCGTATAGCCGGTAATAAGGGGAACAGACGGTCAGGGGGATGCACAAGCATGTCTATTGTTTATGCAAATTTCTGTTTTACAATCGTTTGGTTATCTTTGGCAGGACTTCAATCCTGATACGCCAAAAATTAGGGGTATCCAATAACAGACGCATTTAGATCCATACTTCTATGGTAAGAGGTGATAAATTCATACAAAACCGCCTGCTGAGCAAGGTCAGCTCCATGTACTATGATCAGAGTCTGAACCAGCAGCAGATTGCCAATCGTCTGCACCTCTCGCGTCCGAAAGTTTCACGCCTTCTCAAACAGGCCCGGGAGAAAGGCATTGTTCGGATATCGGTCGTTTCTCCCAATGATAGTTTTATGGATTGGGAAAAGGCTCTGGAAAAAAAATACGGGCTCAAAGAAGCCCTGATTATTGATACGGATACCCAAATATCCGATAAAGCGCTCAAAAGAGAGCTTGGCTCGGCTGCCGCAAATTATCTCCACCGGACCATTTCGAAAGGAGATATCATAGGAGTGTCCTGGGGCACCACTCTGCAGGCTATGATCGATGCAATGCCTGAAAAACAGGTGGATGACATTCACGTCGTACAGGCGTTGGGGGGAGTGGGTCCCCCGGAAGCCAAGGCCCATGCGACCGATATCTCCAGGCGGCTTTCCCAGCTTCTCAATAGTCGATTAACCCTGCTCCCGGCCCCCGGCATTGTGGGGAATATAGAGTCTAAAAAAATTCTGCTCTCGGACCGGCAGGTTAACGGCGCCTTAAGCCTTTTTTCGAAGATCAATACGCTTTGCGTGGGACTCGGGGCGCTGAAAACCAATCCGGTGCTGGACCACGACAACCAGAAGCTGTCTCCCCGGGTGCACGAAGAAATTATCAATTCCAATGCGGTGGGGGACATTGCGTTACGGTTTTTTGACATTGAAGGCAATGAGATTGATTCAAGCCTGAAGGATCTCGTTATTGGCATATCTATTGAGGAGATGAAAGAAGTTGATACGGTGGTGGGGATCGCCGGCGGTCCACTCAAAACCGATGTTATTCGGGGCGCACTGGAAGGCGGCCTTATTGATGTACTGATTACGGACAACCAAACGGTGGAATCACTTCTTTCAGATTAACCAGCGGCTGCGGGTTCGCCTCGTTCACCGTCACATTTCTCCGGGGCAAATTGAGGTCAGAATTGTATCGCGCCAAATATAAATAGCGAAAATATTTGAACTATATTTAAAATCGGGATATATTTAAGACAAATTACTCTTAAATAGATCCTTAGAATGTTGTTATCAAAATCGTGTGTATACGGATTGCGGGCTACCCTGTTGCTGGCTTCCTATCAAAACGGAGGCTACACCTCCATAAAAGACCTGAGTGAAAAACTGGACATCTCCTTTCATTTCCTAACCAAAATTTTGCA
>NZ_JBEPWZ010000282.1:0-3856 GCF_041642155.1 Fodinibius sp. | reverse complement strand
GGGCGTGACCAATGAAATTCACCGCGGGGTATTTCTCCAGCATCTTGGGAAATCGTTCAAATCCATAATTATAACTGCCATGCTGCCAGTGCATCAGCACCGGTACCTTATGGGATCGGGCCAGCTGGTAGATCTCCTGCATCGCCGGGGCATCGCATGCTATAGCAAATTTTAGTTCTCCGATCATGGGAGCCCCTTTCTCCAAATAATGTTCAAGTGTTGAGATCGTCTCAGGCAGTCCGGGAACCTCATTTGCCGCAAAAATAAACATATCGGAATACTCCCGGGCCAACTGAAAACAGGCTTCATTACCGGTTGTTTCCCATCGCTCCCGGCCGCTGATATAGAATTGTATGCCCTTCAGATCTCTGTCAGGCCGCCATGCGGGCAGGAGAATAGAGGTGGTCGCGCCCAGTTTCTTTTGATGAGCTACCAGCTCGCTGTTGGTCCGCCCGTGGTAATCGGTGTGGACATGAACATCAATAATAGGTTCTTTTCCCGTATTGGATGTTCCGGCACCCGGTATCTTCAGGGCTGCTCCGGCCAGTAATAAACCCGAGTTAACTATGAAAGTACGCCTGGAGACAAAGTGAGATCCTTTCATGCATCAAATTGAGTACTGTTTCTTCTGGATATGGGGATATTGTCATACCTCCGGTTCCCATCCCGGCTCGTATTCACGATCCCACAGCTGCATGGCTTCCCCGTCTTGGATATGCCCGTCTTCAGCGTTGATATCCAGTGTCTTGCCTGTTCTTGCCGAAATATTCATCAGGTGGCAAAGCAGCGTACTTGTGGCGCCTTCCTCAATGGGTGAATTCAGCTCCGCTTTCCCGCGGATGGCATGGAGAAAATTCAGTACATGCCCGTTTATTCTGCTTCGTCCCGTATCCTCCTCATCCGAATCCGAACGGATCAAATCGCCTCCCCGGTCATATAAATCATATCCGGAGCTGTGGAGCTTGATAACCCCTTCGGTACCGTAGATCACCGGACCCTGTCCCCCATAGGTATCGTAGCCGTTTCGACTCTTACCGTCCCACTGAATAACTTTGTCCCCCGGAAACGTCAGCGTGGCATCCATCGTATCGTACATGGTCCATCCGTCGTCAGGAAAATGCCGCTTATGGGCTATGGTCACAACCTGTTTCGGATGTTCAACCTGCAGGGCCCACCGGGCGATATCCACCGCATGAATCGCATTGTTACCGGCTTCAGCGGTGCCCCATTTCCACCCATACCAGTGCCAGTTGTAATCCCAGGCATTGTGCACGTATTCCTGGCGGGGGGCCGGCCCCTGAAACAGCTCCCAGTCCAAGCCTTCCGGTACCGGTGCAGGGGTGGCCACCGGGACCTCTCCCCGGTCGTTGTAATATGAGGCAACCGCTTTATAGGGTTCCCCGATCAGTCCGTTATGAATTTCCCTGATCATCTCCTGGGTTATGCCGGACGCCCGCCGCTGATTGCCCATCTGGATTACATTGCCGTGCTTTTGCTGACATTCGACCAGCAGCTCGCCCTCCCGGGGATTATGGCTGCAGGGTTTTTCTACATAGACATGCTTGCCGGCCTCTGAAGCATAGCAGGTGCCGGGGGCATGCCAGTGGTCGGGAGTGGCGTTGATGATCGCATCCACCTCCCGGTCTTCGAAAATATTGCGAACATCGATTTCAAGCTCGGGGGTGTATCCCAGGACCTCCGAATAGTTTTCGGCCGCTGATTCTCGGCGGCTTTCCATGACATCACACAAATATAGCAGCCGGGCGTTGCTTTCTTCGAGTGCTATCGCCTCCGGCCAGGCATGGGCCCTGCGTCCCAGTCCAATGACCGCCAGGTTCAGCCGCTCATTGGAACCTATAATATTGGCATAGCTTGCGCTGCTCATGCCCATCCCGCCGATCGTCAGACCGGCCATCCCCAATGCGGACTTCCTTATAAAACTTCTTCTGGATTCACCCATAATTTTCTATTCTTTGGTTGAAAGTGTTTTTTAATTCTGTAACACGGGGCCTTGCAAAACTCATCGAATAGCCGATTTTGCCTTCCGAAAAATGCCTCAGCCCGTCTGACAACAGCACGAATAGTATGCTCGGGACGCACGGTATTGCAAAGCTTTCTAAAAGAATGAACGTAATAAAATTGATGAATTCAAAATAAGAAAGGAAGAGTTCCCTTAATTTACGGCATGAAAGCGTTACCGGGCAGGTTGACAAGCATGTCGGACGTAGCAACATCAGCATCAGCTGCACGTCCGCCAAATATGCCGGACGACCGAGCCTCTATTTTTTATAATGCTCGGGGGACAATCCCTTTAGTAGTTTCGCGCTTGCCTCCGGGGTGATATCGCGTTGTGGATTACCCAGCATCTCGTACCCCACCCGGAACTTTTTGACGGTGGCAGAGCGTAACAAGGGCGGATAGAAATGCATATGAAAATGCCACTCCGGATGCTCCTCTTCATCGGTAGGAGCTGGATGGAAGCCTGCTGAATAGGGAAAAGAAACCTCAAAAAGATTATCGTATTTGACCGTGACCTGCTTAATAATATCTGCCAGTCCCCCCTGTTCTTCATCCGTCATATCGGTAAACCGGGAAAAAGGTCGCCGGCTTATCACCAGCGTCTCAAACGGCCAGAAGGCCCAGTAGGGAACCACCACTACAAAATGCTCGTTTTCAACCACCACTCGTTCTTTGAGCTCGAGTTCGAGGGTCAAATAGTCTGAAAGCAGCGTTTGACCGTGCTTGCTATAATAGTCAGTCTGCTGCTTCCATTCTTTGGCCGGCTCATCGGGAATGGTTTCCTGGGCCCATATCTGTCCGTGCGGATGCGGATTGCTGCATCCCATAATTTCCCCTTTGTTTTCAAAGATCTGCACGTAATTGATATATTTGCGACGGCCCAAGTCCCGGTATTCCCGGGTCCACAAGTCAACGACCTGCCGGATTTGAGAAGTCTCCATCTCAGGCAGCGTCAGATCGTGGCGCGGTGAAAAGCAGATTACCCTGCAGATACCTTTCTCTCCTTTGGCAACCAGGAGATCACCGGTATTCCTGTATTCCGAGGGCGTGCCCGGCTTCAGGGCACTGAAGTCGTTGGTAAAAACAAAGGTGGAGTCGTATTCCGGGTTCCTGGCATCCCCTGCCCGGTCATTACCGGGACACAAATAACAGTCCGGGTCATATTCTGTTTTTTGTGCAGTGGACGTGCTTTCCTCCTTGCCCTGCCAGGGACGCTGGGCCCGGTGGGGGGAGACCTGTATCCACTCGCCCGTAAGGGGATTCAGACGCCTGTGCGGATGATTCGTGAGATCGAGGGTCATAACTTTTCTCCGGTTTTAATGTTCGGAAGATCAACAAGCTGGGTTCCCGAGGACACTTTTGCCTGGTAAATGGCTATTTCCCGGCCGGTTTCTTTTTGATATCGTTTGGAAATCCGTTCTTTGAAAAGGTTCAGGTATTGATCTTCGACGAGGTTAATAGTACAGCCGCCAAATCCGCCGCCCATCATGCGGGCACCCATCACCCCGTTGATGGTCCGGGCCGCCTCAACAAGTATATCCAGCTCAGCGCAACTGACTTCATACTGATCCCGGAGTCCCGCATGCGAGGCGTACATGCGCTGCCCGAAAGAAAGGATATCATTCTTTTCCAGATCTTGGCAGGCATCCAGCACCCGTTTATTTTCTTCCAGAATATAGGTGCAGCGCTTAAAAACCACGGGATCCAATTCTTGCCGGTGCTTGTTTAACAGATCCCGGGTAACATCACGGAGGCTGTCAATACCGGGCTCATACTGTTGTAGAATTCGAACCCCTTCTTCGCATTGCGAGCGGCGCACGTTGTATTCCGAGGACGC
>NZ_JBEPWZ010000281.1:0-3871 GCF_041642155.1 Fodinibius sp. | reverse complement strand
TCCACAGCGGTGTATTATGATAAAACGCTGCCGCTTCGCGAGATGGAAGTGATCCTGCCTGGAGAGCGTGACAGGAGCTGGAAAGACGGCATCATTAAAAATAAATCACTCGAAGAGCCTTTCAGGAGCCAGCAGGCCGATATTCCCGAAGGCTTTATCGATCCCGTGCTGCAAACAGTGTACAACATTTCCAGGGAGGTACGCGGACCGGTCATCAACATCGACGGCGTCGGTAACGTGAACGGCGTTCTTCCCCCGGATACCGACGGTGATGTCGGTCCCGATCATTATTTCCAGATGATCAATCTTTCTTTTGCGATTTGGGACAAAGAAGGGAACCTGCTTTACGGACCCGTCGACAACAGTACTTTATGGAACGGTTTTATCGGGCCGTGGACGGGTACCAACGACGGGGATCCCATCGTGCTGTATGATGAACAGGCCGATCGCTGGATGGCTTCTCAGTTCGCCATTAATACGAGCAACGGGACCTATTGGCAGCTCGTCGCCGTTTCCGAGACCTCTGACCCCCTGGGCGCTTACTACCGTTATGCCTTTCAGTTCTCGGCTTTCAACGATTACCCCAAACTAGGAATATGGAGCGATGCATATTACGCGACATTCAACATGTTTGGCAGTTATACCCGCGCTGCCGTGGCGGCGTTTGAGAGGGATTCCATGCTGGTCGGCGCTCCGGCAAGAATGGTTTATTACGATCAGCCGGGTAATTTCAGCATGCTGCCGGCAGATTTCGACGGTACGCCCCCCGCGGCGGGAACCCCCTGTTATTTTGCCCATCTGCAGACTTATTCATCCCAGGCTTTTGAGATCTATGAGTTCAATGTCGACTGGAGTGATCCGAACAACTCTTCATTTACGCTGGCAAACAGCCTTCAGCCGGCATCGTTCAACCCGAACGTGAACGGCATTACCCAGCCCGGCACCTCGACCAAACTGGACGACCTGGCCATGATGCTGATGTACAGGCTGCAATATCGGAACTTTGGCACTTACGAGGTCCTGATGACCAATCATACGGTCAATGCCGGCGGAAGAGCGGGCGTGCGGTGGTATGAGTTCAGGAAAGAATCCGGTGACTGGTACATTTATCAGCAGGGAACTTATGCACCGGATACGGAGAGCCGCTGGATGGCCAGCATAGCCATGAACGGTAACGGAGATATTGCCCTGGGGCATAATATTTCAGGGTCCTCAACCTATCCTTCTATATATTATACCGGTAGAAGAGCCTATGATACACTGGGCCAGATGACCCTCCCGGAAACCCAGGTGATATCGGGAACCTATTCACAATCGGGTATTAACCGTTGGGGAGATTATGCATGCATGTCGGTGGACCCGACCGATGATTCCACTTTCTGGTTTACCACCGAATACCGTGCCAGTGGCTGGAAAACCAGGATCATTTCCTTTGATTTCGGTCCTATCCTCCCTCCTGAAGTTTATGCGGGCAATGATACCGTTATCTGTGAGACTGAACCTTTCCTGACCGACGGGCAGGCATCTTACCAGCAATCTGTCCTCTGGGAAACGGGAGGCGACGGTTTCTTCGTCGATCCGACCAAGCCACAAGCTGTTTACCTTCGGGGACAGGGCGATGTCACCAGCGGTGAAGTGGATCTGTGGGTGACTGCGTTCGGTTACGAGGCCGGAACGGAGGTTACCGATTCGGTCCATCTCGCTTTTGCCAGGATGGCAGTCGCGAACGCCGGCCCGGATACGACCATCTGTGCCGGTTACGCGGTGCAACTGAACGGTACGGCCAGTAACTATGATACTCTCTACTGGACAACGGAAGGTGATGGGACATTTGACAATGACAGCATCCTGGATCCTTATTATAGCCCCGGCCCCCAGGATATAGAGAACGGATGGGCCAGGCTGGTATTACATGCTTCCGATACGCTTCCATGTACCGGTGAGGTGAGCGACAAGATGTTTGTTAATATTGACGAATGTACCTTTTTGGAAGAGGGGACAAACAGTGATTTAAACATTAGCGTCATACCAAATCCGGCCAGGGAGTCTTTCACTTTCGCGATCACCGGTGTACGGACAGGAGATGAGGTGGTGGTGGAACTGCTTGACCTGCAGGGACAAAAGATCTTCACTCAGCGTTTTGTTTCTTCCAACGGGTCGGTATCCAATAAGGTCAGTGTGAAGTACATACCGAAAGCCGTGTATGTACTCCAGGTGAAAACGGGGGCCATAACCTCTTCGAAGAAACTGCTTATACAATAATCTATTTTCTTGAATACGTTCTAAATAGCTGATTTATAATAAATTTAGAAAGATTCTAAAGAGGGCCTGAAAGTGTTTGATAATCATCACATTCAGGCCTTTTTATTATGATTTCATTATCATAGCGCCGTACAAGACGCACGTTATCAGAATATTACCGGCTTCATGAATTGTTTTTTCCCTTGTTACAGATTTCACAATTGTTTATAATTTTGCCACTCGAAAGGGGGGGTACCCTTTCATGATAGATGAAAAAACGTAGGAGACCCAAACCGTGAACGAAATAATTCTATACTCTGTGATCTCGCTCAGTGCCATTGGCATTGTTGCGGCTGTCGTCCTCTATTTCGTGGCCCGGAAGTTCAATGTCATAGAAGACCCGAATATTGACGTTGTAGAAGAGGCGCTGCCGGCGGCTAACTGCGGAGGGTGCGGCTTCGCGGGCTGCAGGAATTTTGCGGAGGCGATCGTGGCCAAAGCAAAAAAGGATGGCTCCCTTGAAGGTTTTAACTGCCCGGTTGGGGGGTCGGAAGTTATGAAGATCGTTGCCGATGCGCTCGGCCTCGAAGCAGAAGAACAGGAACCCTTGATCGCCGTGGTGAGGTGTAACGGCTCCAGGGAGCATGCTCCCAAAAAGGTAATTTATGAAGGAGCGGCAACCTGTGCCTTCGCCCATGCGCTGGGTTCAGGAGAATCAGGTTGTCCTTATGGCTGTCTCGGCCTTGGCGATTGTGTCGCGGCTTGTGACTTTGATGCCATTCACATGGACGAAGAAACCGGCCTGCCCGTGGTGAACGACAAGTGCGTGGCATGCGGGGCCTGCGTGGAAGCATGCCCGCGCGATATTATTGAACTGCGGCCCAAAGGGAAAAAAGATAAGCGGATCTATATATGCTGCATTAATGAAGAAAAAGGTGGAGTAGCCAGGAAAAATTGTGAAGTTGCCTGCATAGGTTGTGGGAAATGCGTGAAGATATGTCCTTTCGACGCTATTACCATGGAAAATAATCTGGCCTATATCCACGCGGATAAATGCAAATTGTGCCGTAAATGCGTGCCGGAATGCCCGACCAATGCTATCCATGAGATCAATTTCCCGCCAAGGAAAGAAAAAACACCGGAGGAAGAGAAAGATAAAAAGCCCGCAACGGAAAAACAACCGGATAAGGAGGTGATGACCGGATCCGATAAACCGGGACAAGAAAAGGAAGACGGTGATAAGGCGGATGACAGTAAATAACGATGAATAGCTCACTATAAACAGAAACTTATCGAGGATGAGTGTATTAAGAACTTTTTCTCTTGGAGGTGTTCACCCGCCGGAAAACAAACTCTCACAGGATCAGCCTATAGAAATCTTTCCTTTGCCGGCTCAAGTGAATATTCCCGTTAATCAGAATCTCGGCGCACCTTCGGTCCCTCTGGTCAAAAAAGGGGATCCGGTGAAGGTGGGTCAGCTCATCGCAAAAGGCGAGGCTTTCATATCCTCGAATGTCCATTCATCGGTTTCAGGAAAGGTCCTGAAGGTCGATGAAGTGGTCGACCAGAGCGGCTACCGGAGAATGGCGGTAGTCATCAACGTGGAGGGAGATGAGTGGGAGGAGGGGAT
>NZ_JBEPWZ010000280.1:0-3886 GCF_041642155.1 Fodinibius sp. | reverse complement strand
TTGTTGAACCCGCCCTTGAATTTAATTTTCCGGATTACTGGGATGGTGTCCTCAAGGTGATCAATAATCATCTCAAGTCGGACTGGGTGTTCACCAGCGCCAACGGGGTGAAAGCCCTGGGAGAGCTGATGAAGTCGGGCCTGCAGGTACGACCCGAAACTCAGCTTTTTGCGGTGGGTGCCAAAACACAGGAGGCTCTTCGGGGACTGGGACTTGAATCAAGGATTCCGCGCATGCAGGATGGCAAACACCTGGCGGAGCTGATTATCGAGGAGGGAAAAATAAATTCGGTGATTTATTTTCATGGTAACCTGAGCCGGGATGAGATGACCAATCACCTGGTGGAAGAAGGGATCGAAGTCATCGAACTGGAGGTCTATGAAACCGTTATTCATCCCGTTTACCTGCCCAACAAACCGGTCAGCGGAATCCTGTTTTACAGTCCCAGTGCAGTAGAGGGCTTTAAGAGGGGAACCGGGTTTGACCGTGACGAGCTGCCCCCGCTGTTTGCCATTGGTCCCACTACCGCAAAGACCCTGAAGAAGGAAAGCAACCGGCCGGTGGAAATCGCCCGGCAGCCCGATACCGAAGTGCTTCTCCGCACGGCGGCCAATTATATCTTTAACGATAATAATAAAGCAGAAAGGAAATAACTGCCGGGGTAATTCTTTGGCAGTCAACGCTGAATGTATCGAAGAGTTTGAAAAAGCAGGCATTTTGACCAATATCAATATCACAGCCTGGGCGAATTCTAACCCGTAGCATGTTATAAGCATATATCATATATAAGGATGTTCAACGTGCAAAAGTGCAGAGACTGGCCAAAAGAGCGGTTTTTGCAAAGCTCTCTGCCTGTACCTTGTTAACCTGTTTAAACCCGTAAAAGACGGTGGATGATAACACAGTATTTATGAAAAAAACATTTCCCGAATTGAAAAACGATTTGTTGCTGCGGACCCTCAAAGGCCGGGAAGTCGAACGTCCCCCGGTGTGGATGATGCGCCAGGCGGGACGCTATCTTCCCCAGTACATGGAAATCCGAAAGAAATATACCTTCTTCGAACGTGTGGAGACGCCCGAGCTGGCCTGTGAAATCACGATCCAGCCCATCGACGAGCTTGGCCCGGATGCCGCCATTATTTTTTCCGATATCCTGACGGTACCGCAAGCTCTTGGCATCGATGTAGACCTGGTTAAGGGGAAGGGACCGGTGATGGACAATCCGATTCGCAGCGTGGACGATGCTTTCGCTATTTTGGCTGAAGACGTGCCCGGGAAGCTCCATCACGTAATGGAAGCGATAACGCTGACGCGCAGGGAGCTTAACGGGCGGGTGCCGCTGATCGGCTTTGCCGGGGCGCCGTGGACGCTCTTCTGCTATATGGTACAGGGCGAGGGATCCAAGAATTTTGCCAAAGCCAAGGCGTTCATGTACCAGCATCCGGATGCGGCCCGCCACGTCATGAAAGAGCTGACGAAGGCCACGATTGATTACCTGAACGCCCAGGTTTCAGCCGGGGCCCAGGTGGTGCAGTTATTTGATTCGTGGGCGGGCTTGCTGGGGCCCGAAGACTTCAATGAGTGGGCAATGCCGAGTCTGATGGAAATTTGCGATGCTGTTGACGAGGTGCCCCTGATCCTGTTTGCCAAGGGCAGCTGGTATGCCCTCGAGCGGCTCAGCTTTAAAAGCAAGGCCGCGGCAGTGGGACTCGATTGGACGATTACCCCCGAGTACGGGCGGGAGGCTACGCGGGGTGACATCGTATTGCAGGGTAATTTCGATCCCTCTAAGCTGATGATGCCGACGGATGAGATTACACGCCAGACTACGCGGATGATCGATCGCTTTGGTCCGCAAAAATATATCGCGAACCTGGGACATGGCATCCTGCCGGATATTCCCGTGGATCACGCCCGTGCATTCATAGACGCTGTTAAAGAATATGAGCCCGGAAAAGTAGTATGAAAAAACTTTTGAAAAATTATACCATCTATTTTTTGAGCCTGTCAAAACATCTCCTGAATGCATTTTCTGTTTCATTTGAAGGGGAGAAGCTCCAACGAGCTCCAGGATGAGAAAAGGGGGATAGCCTGTTTGGTTTTGATATGGACGAAAAAGACAAGATAATACAGTATGTATGTCAATTAAGGAAAGATTCACCGATTACATCCGAAACCTGCAGGACGAGATCTGCGACAGGCTGGAGGAATTTGAGCAAAATGCCCGGTTTCGCCACGACAACTGGGATCGCGAAGGCGGGGGCGGGGGACACAGCCGGGTGATTGAAAAAGGAGATATCTTTGAAAAAGGCGGGGTCAACACCTCCACGGTGTACGGCGAACTGCCGGAACTGATCCGCAGTCGTTTTGAGGTGGATCAGGGTTGGTTCTGGGCCGGGGGACTGTCACTGGTTATTCATCCCCGGAGTCCGATGGTGCCCACGGTGCATGCCAACTATCGCTATTTTGAGCTGTATGACGATGCCGGGATGAGTGAGGTCCGCGACTGCTGGTTCGGCGGCGGGGCCGATTTGACGCCCTATTACCTGTGGGATGAAGATGCAGTGCATTTCCACCGGGTGCTGAAGGCGGCCTGTGACAAGCACGGCGGTGAGCTGTATCCCCGGTTCAAAAAAGAGTGCGACGAGTATTTTTACAACGAGCACCGCTCCGAAGGGCGCGGGGTGGGGGGGCTTTTTTTCGATTATTTGCGTCCCACCGAGGAACGAGCTTCCGAAAATTGGTACGCTCTTACCACGGAGGTGGGCGACGCGTTCCTGGAGAGCTACCTGCCTATCGTAAAACGGAGAAAAGAGGAGTCCTATACCGACCGGCAGCGATATTTTCAGGAGATTCGCCGCGGCCGGTATGTCGAGTTTAATTTAATTCACGATCGGGGTACCTTGTTTGGCCTGAAAACCGAGGGGAGAACGGAATCCATTTTAATGAGCTTGCCCCCGCGCGTGCGGTGGGATTATGACTTTCAGGTGCCGGAAGGCAGCGAAGAGGCCCATTTGATCGAGCGGCTCAAAAACCCCGTGGACTGGATCGTATATGGCAAAGAGTTGGAAATAGAAGACCCGTAAGGCGGGATGAACAGGCCGGCACAGATACAGGTCAACGAATAATATCATACGGTGGTAATAAGTTTAATATATTTGGCGTGGCCCGTTCACGCCGGGTCAACAGTCATCTGTCAATATCAATAAATGTACTTATATGACACACGGACAATTTCCATACATTCGCGGCCGCCGGCTGCGGGCCAGTGCGGCGGTCCGCAGGATGGTTGCGGAGCACAATCTGAAGCCGGTGGATTTTATCGCCCCGGTCTTTGTGATGGAAGGGAAAGATCAGAAAATAGAAATTCCCTCCATGCCCGACTACTACCGCTATACCCTCGATTTGCTGCTTGAGGAAATCAAAGCGCTGGAAGAAGCGGGTATCCAGTCGGTATTGGTCTTTGCAAAGGTGCCGGATGAGAAGAAAGACAACAAAGGCACCGAAGCGCTGAACCCCGGGGGACTGATGCAGCGGGCGGTAAGGGCCATTAAGGAAGCATTTCCCGGGATACTGGTCATGACCGACATCGCGATGGATCCGTATTCCAGCTATGGACACGACGGCATCGTGGAAGAGGGGGAGATATTAAACGACGAATCGGTGGAGGTGCTGGCAAAAATGGCTGTAAGCCACGCCGAAGCCGGCGCTGATATGGTGGCCCCGTCTGATATGATGGACGGCCGCATCGGGGCTATTCGGGAGGCGCTTGACGATGCTGCTTTTAAAAACACCGGCATTATGGCGTACAGTGCCAAATATGCCTCGGCGTTTTACGGCCCTTTCCGCGACGCGCTGGATTCGGCCCCCGGTTTTGGCGATAAAA
>NZ_JBEPWZ010000279.1:0-3901 GCF_041642155.1 Fodinibius sp. | reverse complement strand
AGCTCATGATTTCAACAACGATGGGAGGTTAGATATAGCTGTGATTGCCTTCTATGCAGATTATGAAAATCACCCGGAAGAGGGGTTTGTATTGTTCAAAAATGAAGGAAATATGAAATTTATCCCTTACCATCACCCTGACGCTTCAGCCGGGCGGTGGATTACCATGGATATAGCCGACTGGAATGATGATGGAAATAAAGATATACTCCTGGGCAACTTTTCCGAAGGATCTTTCAATACACCGGACAGCCTGCAGGCTGAATGGCAGGCAGGCCCCTACTTCCTTTTGCTGGAAAATCAACAGGAATGAATAGCGGAATCTTCTCCTTCCTCTCCTGTCTCATCATCACCTTCTGAGGAGACAAGAATCAAGGACGGCTTTTCAAACCTTGATAAATATCTTCTTCTTGTACAAAAAGTATAAAAGCAGCCAGACCAGCATCATGGCCCCAAATGCCTGTAAGACTCCGTGCCAGGGTTCGGGAGCAATGGAATAGATCCCCGCAAATAGCAGATGAGAAGTCTCGCTGAAATCAATAAACCGGTATCCCAGGTAAATGGTAAGCGAATTCAGGCCAATGACCTGGAAGAAGAACGCCCATTTTTTATACTCCAGTACATCAATCAGTGCATAGAAGCCAAACATGAAAAGGAAAGCCATTCCCCCGGTCAGTAAAATAAAGGAACTGGACCACAGGTGCTTGTTAACCGGGAAATGAAGACTCCATACGAGTCCGATTCCCACGCACGCCACGCCGGCCATAAACAGCCACTGAAGTTTCATGCCATCTTCACGATTGGACCTTAATATATCGCCGGCAAAAGATCCCAATACGGTCAGGCAGAGAGCCGGCAACTGGGTCAGTAAACCCAGCTCGTCATATGAACCCTGCAACAGGCGTCCCGGCAGAAGCTGCCGGTCTATCCATCCCACCAAATTACCTTCAAGCGAAAGATCACCGGCCCCATGTCCCGGTACGGGAATGAGAAAAAGAGCGGCATAATACAGCAGTAAGATAGAACCAATCCATATCATTCGGCCTTTTTTAGAAAAATTCAGATACAGGAACGTAGTAATAAAGACCGCAATTCCAATTCTGCCGAGGACACTGACATAGCGTATTCCGGAAGGCTCGAAAATGGAAACCGGAGCATTTTTATACAGTATCCCCAAGCCTATCAGGATCAGCATTCTCCGGAACATCTTCCTGTATAACAGCGGCTTGCCCATACCGGTTGAGAGTCCCTTGTTCAGTGAAAACGGAAGCGAAACGCCGGCAATGAAAAGGAATAGAGGGAAAATGAAGTCGTAGAAGGTGAACCCATGCCAGGCGGGATGCGTCATCTGGGTGGCCACCCAATCAACCCAGCCCCATTCGGTTTTTCCTTCCATTCGCCTGATAAAGAGCGCCCCTCCCGAAATGAGAAGCATGTCAAAACCGCGCAATGCATCTATCGACAGCAGGCGTTTCGACTTCTTAACTCCTGCTGAAGTATTTTTTTTCTTCGATGAACCGAGTCCTAAAAAATTCAATTAAATTGTTTTTTTATTAAAAATCCTATTTTCTAAATTTCCGACATTCTTACCCTGAAAGTACTGCAGAGCTATTCTGATAGGCCTTTTCAAAACCGTTGTTTTGCCCAATCGCTCAGGCTTTGGTATTGAACAAAACCCCCGGTTTTGCAAAGACCTCTCTGAGAAGATTCCTGTCAAACGCTGGCGTCTCACGGTGAACCCCGAATAAGCCGTCACAGGCCCTGTTTTGACATCTGTTACAGTGGGTATAAATTGGTGTTATAAGCTGTTAACACAATTTATGTTATGACATAACCCGTGCCCGTCATAGAGGAATCGACAAGGTGGCCCGGGTTTTTATAAAACCATTCACAGAACCTAATACAGCGCTTCTCTGACCTCCTCCAAAAAACGGGGTACTTTTTCCTTTGGATCACCCCCCAGGGTTTCGATGGGAATATATCCTTTGTATGCTATATCCTCCAGTATGTTCACAATCTTCCTCAAGTCCGTTCTGACCGTCCGGTCCCGGTAACCCAGGTGTTCCTTAATCTGCCAGGATATGGCATGAGGCGCTACCCGCGCAATATCTTCGTATGGATCTTCGGTCGAAAAACTTCCCACATCCAAAATGATACCCAGCCAGTCGGAATCAACGGATTCTACAATTTCCAGTACATGATCAGCATTTTTCAAATAATCATTGTGGTTTTGTACGCCAATCATCACCCCGTGTGACTTCCCATAGGCCACACATTCTTTCAAAGCGTTCACAATCCACCCGTTCATTTCACTTCGGCTGTAGCCTTCGGGAATACCCCTGCCCGCAAACACTCTTATCACGGGCGCTCCCAACTTGGAGGCCACTTCAATCCATTGCCTGATATGTTGAATATCAGCTTTTCTCCGCTCCGGATCGGGATCCGTAAAATCATTGCGTATCCCCGTACCGCTGATCTCCACACCGTGAATAAAGGCTTTTCGCTTAATCTTGTAGATATATTCATCCGCAGGCACATCTGGATAGCCCGGAAAATAGTAGCCCGTCGGATCCAGTGCATCAAAGTTGTGCTCAGAGCAATACATCAGCAACTCCTCCAACGTCATTTCTCCGCTCTCCAGATAACGGTTAAAAGAGTAGGCATTTAAGCTTATTTTGATACCTTTATTTATCCGGGTTTCAACGTCCGCGGCCTGCTGGTTGAGCCTTTGCGACGGTAAAAGTGCTCCCATGGCTAACGCCGACGTTTTAAGAAATTTTCTTCTGCTCATAATTTTTTATTTAGCCTGGATTATTCACAAAGAAATTTGGTTATGAGCAAGGCGGAATGGAAATGGAGGCGGAGAGGTACTTTCGTACCTTGAGCACGCCATTTTCAGTCCAACGCAGCACAGGAGCAAATTTCGAAGTCCTTATGTTAATAATTCAAAAAAATAACCGTATGGTACCCTAAGGTTTTAAAAATGAACAGGATAACGAATCATTCCATAGTATTCATGAATAATTCAGGTTAAAAAGCATAGTATGTTAAAATTTCTTTTAATTAAAAACAAATATATACAACTTGGTTATCCGAGCCTGTCGATTTCATTCACCGTCCGCTTATATCACAGAATTATTGCACAATGTTACCTATAGCCGGGTATTTCAGCATACCTTCCGGTTGTCTGTACCAACACCGGGTAACATTGCGAAATAGTCACACAAGATGTGTTATTAATGATTGACCTTCTCCAAGTCGTGGCAACAAACTCCGGAATAACTTCAGCGTGACACCGGGTCAGCAACGTTTCTTTCAAAAATCTGCACTGGCTGATTATTTTTCACTACGATCAGGGACGAGTCACCCTGGGAAGAAAAAAGAGGAATAATACCTCGTGTTTCCCCTTCCACAGAGAAACCGCTGGCCTGCAGGTCCACAGCGTTAAACTTCCCGCTGCCATTTCCTTGCAGTAACAATCCATAACTGGCATCCTGCCGCCCCCCGAAACTTGGTTTAACATCGTACAAATTACCGCCTACTAACAGGTCCTTATCCCCATCGCTGTCAAAATCACCGGAATGCATCGCAAGCACAGGCGCAATCTGTGTTTTCCCCGGAAGTTCCCGTACGTTAAACGAATCATCCCCGTGATTTTCGATATACAGCGAAGCAAGAGTATTTACTTCTTTAACCTGTGCTTCCCTTATAACATTTTCTCCGAATATTTCCTCCATCGACTTTTCAGTGTATGCTGCATAATTAGCAACTTCGCTAGACAGGGATCTAAACTGTTGAAGAAATTCATTGAGCGGCTCAAGGGGATAATACTGCCCGTTATCGGGGTAAGCAATCACAGAAGATATCTGCCCGCTGCCTTCAAAATCCTGCGTATATAATC
>NZ_JBEPWZ010000278.1:0-3931 GCF_041642155.1 Fodinibius sp. | reverse complement strand
AGGACCGACTGCACCCAAAACTCCAGGAATTCAATGTTATTCTGCGTGAGATCCTCCTGTCCGGCGGGAAGCGTCGTCGTCATCCCTCCCCAGCTGCGCTCCGGCTCATTCTCCAGCAGGTCCCGAAGATTCCTGTTGTAGTTATACGGTCCCCGTTCGGTGGGATTATAATAGAGATCCAGGGTCCGGATAAAATTTTCTTCGGTTAGTACATCCCTGTTGGGAAATACATCCGTCACTTTGACAAGCTGCGATTCCGGCGTGCGCTGGGCCCCATCGAGGATATCATCAATATTTTGGGGTATGGTATACCATGAAAAGGTGCTGCGCAGATCAGAACGGTCGATCTTATCCGTAATCGTATTAGACGGGTTGGTCGGGGGATCCTCCTCAAAAAAGATCGCATCAGGCTCATAGCCCGGCAGCGCCGCCGGAGCAGCCGCAAGATTCCACTGCGATGGGTTCACAAAACTGAGTCCGACTTCAGAGCCTTCGAAATCATCAATAAAGGAGAGCCCGTTTTCTTCGTCTTCAAAAAGGCGGTTGTCACTGATCGCATCATTGACGGCGGCGGTTCGCGATACATCGGGACGAAGTTGCGCGAATTCACCACTCAGACCTATGGCTGAAGGTTCTTTGGTATGCAGCAGGGGCACGCGATCGATTAATCGAGTCAGCCAGGGAGCGTCAAAATAGGCGTTGGCATCCAAACCAAGCACCGCGTTGCTGACCGGCTCGTCCCCGATGCGAATTTTATCCTGCAACGGCTTCTCTTTTAGCTTAAAATAGGTGCTCCCGATGTTGAAATTATCCGTAATACGGTATTCAGCACGAAGTCCCGTAAAGTTTTTCTGGCCTATTTGCGCCAGCTGGTTATTTTCATACTCAATCCTTATCTGTTGTCCTCTCTGCAGGTACTGCTCATTCAGTATGGTGATACTGCCAATGGAATAATCCACCGCGTAATCGGTCCCCTCCTGCAGCTCTTGTCCCCCCGCAAACACTCTGACGGACCCCTCTACCAGCGAATAGCCGAGACTATAGCTGGCGGAGGTTGCTCCTTTGGCCTGTCCCTCAATCAGGTAAAAACTATTTTTTGAATTTTGGCTGGCATTCTCCTTGCGTTCGCTATACAGTTCATCAAAGGCAACCGCATTAATCTCCTCCTGTCCCAGTCCGCCCTCTGCCAACAATTCTTCCACCCGGTTGCCAAAAGGTTGCAAATAGGGAAAAATAATTTTGCCGGTGGCGGGATCGAGGACGCTGGTACTGAAGTCAATTCTGTTATCGGGATTAAGGGCCCCCTGCTGGTCTACCCGGTCGAGTCCCAGATCCTGCAGCAAAACCGTATTGCGCGCCGGCAGAGAACTGCTCGGCACATTTTGCTCGGTATATTTCACATCCAGGTCCAGCCCGTCAGGCGTCAGATTCGTGGCCCCGATGGAATAGACGTTTTTCATCATCAGGGCCCACAGCGGGTTGCTGGTGGTCACGGTCTGGGGACGAATGAGCTTCAGGTAGATGCGGTTACCGCCGCCCGGACTCACATCACCGATGCTGATCGTCTGGCCGGTCTGCGGATCTGCATACTTGAATGAGACAGCCAGGGCCTGTCGTGAACCCAGGTTTCGTTTGAGAGAAATATATCCCAGGTACCGGTTCAGTTCGTAGTCCACGCCCTCCTCGAGAGGAATAAAATATCCTTCCACAAAGGCGGCGGGATCCACGCCAAAATCACCGGCGGAAACACCCAGGGACGGGTCCCGAAGCTGATCGAGCAGGTTCTCCGGAAAGATATCTTCATCCTGGTCCGGGGCCGCATAACTGCTGTCCGCATTTTGTACAACTCCCAGGTCGGCAAGCGCTATAGCCTGCCGTTCGCCTGCCGCGGGCTGCGAGGTTTCCCGCAGCGCCCACACATTCACTTCCGTGAGTTCCAGCGCTTGTCCCAATTGCTGTGGATTCGAAACATTCTCCTCAAACTGCTGGCGCGTAAAAAAGTCCATAAAAAAGTGACGGTCGTCCTCGTAGTCCACAGGACGAATGGCGAGTTCTTTTTCCTGGGCGCCGCCGATAATGGTTTCGGTTCTTTCCTCACCCTCCTGCTGAGAGAGCACCGAAGTCAATCTAAGCGAGCCAAGCTGCATAATGGACTTCACTCCAAAAAGTGCACTGCCCCCGCGGATGAGCGAATTGCCGGTCTGCATCGACACGTTTCCCATCTCCAGGTGCTGTATAATTTCATCCTCATAGCCCTCATACAGAATATTGACCCGGTTCATAAAGTCAAATGCCCGCTCGGTATCCCAGTCCGTCTGTATCGATAACTTATCTCCGATTGTCCCCTGTATATTAAGCTGCAGGCTTTGCTCGAAGGTAGGGTCAATCTGGGTTTGCCGGTCAGGCGGAATGCTGGGATTTTCCGTTTTTTGGATCGACGCCCCGATATTCATATTGGCCGTACCGTTAACACTTAAATTGACTTCCGGCTTGCCAAATATAGTTGTAAATGTGGATTCCTCACCGCCGGGGACATCCACCCTGAAATCCAGCAACCCCTCCCTCGCCTGTTCTGTGCTTTGCTCATTCATGATTTGATTCCAGTTTTCCCGGATCGCATGTTGCCTGTATTGTTTTGCATATTCATCAAAATCCATTACATACGGAAGGGCCACCGGTCTCTGAAACAGCAGTCTCTGGCTTCGATAATAACCCAGCGAATCGCGTTGCACAGATATCTGCTCTTCCGGCAGGCGAACATAAAAAAGACGGGGTTGAATGAGCGTAAAAGGATAGGAAACAGGTCCAGGATGCAACAGTCGCGGAAGCGTATCACTGGCAGCGGGCCACATAAGCGTACCAGACCTTCCAGGCGGTCTCTCCTGGCTAAAGGACAAGGAGATACTGGCAAAGCAAAACAGGAAAAGAGAAGCCCCAAATATATTTGCTTTAAGCTGCACGTATAGTGTTGAATATATTTTTGTTGATTTGTCAACCAAAGAAATAGTATCGCTTAGCTATACGCAGCCTCCTTTTAACAATTTGCAAATGGTGATATACGTTAATAAAGATGATAAATGTTAAACTTTTTTCTTGAAAGTAGAAACTTTTGCCTCAGCACGGTACAATCATCCTATTTTGTAAAGAGGGAGTATAGGCGTAATTTAAGGCTTGTTCAATAGAATAGATGTTATGCGATTGATACCCAATAAACTACAACTTGATGTTCTGAAGAGGCACGCAGGGCCCTTTGTATTCTGTTTTCTTACCCTGATGTTTCTGCTGCTCATGCAGTTTTTGATTCTGTATATAGACATGCTGGTCGGTAAAGGACTGCCTTTGGGTATCATCGTAGAACTTATTATCACCAATTTGGCTTCCATGGTGGTATTGGCCATGCCCATGGCCGTGTTAGTTGCCTGCCTGATGGCATTCGGAAAAATTACCGAGCTCAATGAACTGGCGGCTCTCAAGGCAGCGGGCATCAATCCCATCCACCTGGTCAAACCGGTACTCGTGGCGGGAGTTCTCCTTTCTGTTTTTTTAGCTTGGTTTTCAAACGATGTGCTTCCCGACGCCAACCAGCGGGCACGATCGCTGTTTATCGATATCCGGCTTAAAAAGCCCGGCTTCGATCTCAAGCCCGGTGAATTTTATGATGGTATTGACGGCTATACCTTTTTGGTCCAGGATATGACCGATGAATCCGATACCCTGCGCGATGTTACCGTTTACCAGCAGCCCAACCGCAACCGCAAGGAGGCCTTTATTAAAGCCCAAAAGGGCCGGCTGGAAAGCGAACATCAGGGTCAGACGATGAACCTGTACCTTCACAACGGATCCATACTTCGTTTTTTGGATCGGAGAAAAGAGGGGAAAAAGATAACGGTTCTCGAAGAGACCGATTTTAACCGGTACCGTATCAGTTTTG
>NZ_JBEPWZ010000277.1:0-3934 GCF_041642155.1 Fodinibius sp. | reverse complement strand
AGGGGCTTTCCGTCCACAATCGCGGAGCGATAAGATGGTGAAGTCCGAAAAGAGCCTCCAAAACGAAATGGACAACAAATGTAAACCTGAGTCCCCGGTCTATACTTTTTACACTCGCTAAATATCATTTTTCTCAGCTACAATACAATACGATTCAAGACGGACCGCTTCATCCTGAGCCTCTATTTCCGGATTCATCCTGTTATGTCTCTCTTCAAATGAAAATCCATTTTGATTCAGAATTTCCGATAAACAGCGGGATCGACGTCCGTCTCTCCACCAATAGCACCAAGAATATTGCCCGGACCCTGATTTTTCATTTCAATGATTAAAATATTGACACCTATCCATCCAAAGAATGGACATACTATCCCTCAAAAATAATTGACTACTCGATAATACTTTTCTTTTATCCGAATTTTTTACCCGATACAATCACAAACTCACCGGGAATGTCGTAGCCAGTCTCGTCACGATAGGAACCAATCGATTCCAAATACTCCGCATGAGCCTCTTCCTTCGTTTGTTCATCAAACTTACGATATGCCAGGGCTACCGCTCCTCCCAGGAAAGCGGCAATGACCGCCTGTTCGTCAGAATCAAAGTGCAGTTTCATATCAAATCGTTCGGAAACTATATCTGTAAAACCAGCTTTCCTAAAGGTCTTTTGAAGCGTTTCCCCGGTCCCAAGCTGGAAAAAAAGCGGACAGACATCCGATTCCACCCGGCGGTCTACAATCGGAAAAATGTCGGTCCAACCACATTCTTTTCGCCGTCCCCACACCAACGCAGCGGCTCGCCCTTTGGGCTTTACCACGCGGTACGTTTCCCGGATGGCTTTGTCCGGATCGGGATAGTACATCAGTCCCAGTGAGTTGATGGCAATATTAAAAGAATCATCGGGGAGGTCCAGCTTTTCGGCATCCATACGCTGGAAAGACACATTGGAAACACTATCTTTATCAGCTAATGAAGCCGCTTTTTCAATCATCCCCTCCGAAAGGTCAATGCCGGTAACCGAACCTTCCGGGCCAACAGTCTCAGCAATCGGAAAGGTTACCAATCCCGTGCCGCATGAAATATCCAGCACTTTTTCACCTTTCTGCAGGTTTGCTTTTTCAAGCAGCCGCTTTTGGGCCGGCCACAATTGCAGCTGCCAACCTTTCTCATAATATGGGGAGGAGTAATCCCATCCGTATCGCTGTACTCTTCGCTGCAGTTCAGGTCTCATGATCTCTCCTCTTGTATGGTTTTTATCGTTACTTCCCGCTCAACCGGTATGGCTCGTTTAAAATCATCAAGTACCGGGCTGTGCCTGTCAGCTTTGTCGATGACTTTCTGTACCTCTTCCTCACTGGCGGTGCTTTCAATGTATACGTTATACCGCAACGCCTCAAAGCCCGGCGGACGGTCATCAATGGCAAGCATGCCGCGGGCATCAAAATCGGATTCTACATCCACTTCTATCCTATCGACAGGGACTCCCATAATAGCAGCATGCTGTGAATAAGCAATTGCCAGGCAGCTTCCCAGCGCCCCGCGTTCCAGTATGCCCGGCCCAGGCCCGGCGTCGTTGCCGCCTTCAGAGGTCCCGATATCGACCTTGAATGTCCAGTGCTTATGCTGCACCTCGCATGTTGTACCGTCGAACAGCCGAACCTTCGTAACTGCGGTACTTTTGCCTTTTTGAGGACGCAGCTCTACGGCACGACGATTCCTTTCATATGCCTCTTTTATCGTTTTTGGATCACTCATAATGTTATCATTTGATTGTTGTGTATATAATATGGGCCGATAGCGGGAATTCGACACTACCATCTTCAGCAATAAAACCCTTTAGCTCCGATTCGGCCATGCGAACTGCTTCCTCTATTTGATGATCATCGAGTACAAAGCCAGCGAGCGGAAACCATCCTTTTACATCCGCAAGTACCATGGTTCTGATATCCGGAAATTTCGCATTCCCTTCACAGGTATTAATTTTAGCTCCGGTAAGATCACTCTTAAAACAAAGGGATTTGAGTTCATCGACATCACCCAAAGAAAAAGGAAATCTGAGAGCTTGTTCCACCTCTTCACCGACAACCTGACCATATATTCTGGTCATTATTTTATATCCCCGAATATTTTCGAGGGAGTTGAAGACGGCAACCACAAGCCGACCTCCGGATTTTAGAACGCGAAACATTTCTCGCAGTGCTTTTTGCTGATCCTCGAAAAACATCAAGCCGAACTGACTGACCACAATGTCAAAAGATTCATCATCCCAGGGGAGATCTTCCGCTACTCCTTGACGCCACTCTATATCAGGAGCAAGTTTTTCAGCCACAGCAAGCATACCAGGATTCATATCCAGCCCGGCTGCAAACCCTTTTTGGTCTAATCGATCTTCTGCTGCAATCGTTAGGACTCCCGTACCGCAGGCTACATCCAGGAGCTTATCTCCCGGCTTTATTTTTGCCTCTAGAATCTGATCCGGCCATTCTTTAAACAATGCCGGAACCATCAGCTTCTGATAGGATTGCGCCGTCCTTTCCAATTCCTGAATGCTTAGATCAGCCATAGTATTTTCACTATCTATTAGCTTGCATCTCCTGTTAAAGAATGCGTGAAGCTGCTAACTCAACATCTGCATGTTTCCAGGTTTCGTTGAACTGCGATTCAATCAGCTTCGCTTCTTCAGCTTTTCCCTGGGCCAACAGACTCTGGTGAAGTCCGAATAGCGCCCATCCATTTCGGGGGAATTCTTTGAGATCATCCCGATAAACGCGTTCGGCCTCAGCCGGATTTCCCGCCTCCAGCAATACCGCGCCGAGATTATGTCTCACCGGGAAAAACCAGTCCGGCGGTTCATTGTATAGCAGATTGTCCTCGATATCGATTGCTTCCTGCAGCAAGGTCATGGCCCGGTCATACTCTTTTTTACGCGCAGCGATTTCTCCTTCAAGCACCCGGGTGGCAATCTGCATGAGATCCTGAGCATGATTCATGATGATTACCTCCTGAAGCGAATCGTTGACCGCAATTTCCCGCAGTTCGTTCAGCTGGGAAGTGGCTTCTCCGGGTTGGTTTTTTGCCACAAAAGCCATACCCCGGGCATAGTGCCAAATGCCGCGCGGATATAGCAGATCTTCCGCGGGCTCGGGATAAGTAAGAATGGCATCCCACTGGCCGAAACGAACATTGCCATACAACGGTATCGCCCAAAAGTGTTGCAACAATCCCATGCCCGGCTCACGCATCATTGTGGTATCGACGCGCTCAAAAGTACTTTGGGCCGCTTCCAGGCTACGCTGTTTGCGACCTTCGAGTGTCGCTGTCGCCCACAGAAAGTGATGGTTGTGAGGGATATATCCCAGCGGATAGATACCCTGCTGATGACATTGAGCTACGTATTCGTTATCAGATTCAACAGCCCGCTCGTTGGCCAGCGTGCCTTCGTGGTACATTCCTACCCGTATATACGTGTGTGCCGGCATATGAACCAGGTGTCCAGCACCCGGAACCGCATGGTCCAACCGTTTGGCACTCTCTAAAGCCTTCTCTGGATTAGGCGAAGCTTCCGTGGCATGGATATACAGGTGATTAGCCATGGGATGATCGGGATTTTGGGCAATCACATCCTCCAGTGTTTCTACGATTTCAGCTGTCCAGGGCCGAGCTTCTCCCTCTCTGGTCCAAAAGTCCCAGGGATGCAGATCCATCATCGCTTCGGCATACAGTACCTGGGCATCCAGATCATCCGGATATTTCCCGGCCAAATCTGCCATCGCTTCGGCGTAGGCCACATCCAGCGACGTGCGGTCTTCCGGCGAATTTTCGTCATAACGGCTTGCAAGTGCATCTATATACTCTTGTTCCCGCTCAGTGCCGTTTGCTTTAAGCTCTTGCGCTTTTTTCAAGGCTTCCCAGGCAACAGGCACCGCCTCGGGCA
>NZ_JBEPWZ010000276.1:0-3944 GCF_041642155.1 Fodinibius sp. | reverse complement strand
TCGCCGGCCGACCCCCATCCGCGGTTGGTTTCCCCTACAAACAGCGAACCGTCATCGGCCCACGCCATCCGAAGCACCCCCGACTGAAATCCGCTGCGGAAGTCAAGGGCGGCCCCCTGGTAAGTACTGTTTACCTTCTCCATATCCACTCGCATAATTTTGCTTTGTCCCTGATCGCCCACCAGCAACTGGCCTGCGAAAGGACCAAAGTGTCCCTCTGGAATCTCCTGAATATCAGAGTTGGAAATCCCCAGGATGCCGTGGGGCAGCCAGACGGCCGGTGTTTTCAGGGCCGGCAGCTGCTCCTGCAGCTCAAACATCGTTTTGAAATCTTCTTCTTTTTGGATGTTTTCCGGCTTGATATAGTTGCCGTTCCCGTCCTTGTTATAGCGGGGATCCACATGCTCGTAGAGATCTTCCATCGTCATGCTGAGCGGAGCATTCGGCCTGTCGGTCCACCGCAACCCGGCAGGATGTCCCATAAAGTTCCCCTCCTCGACATGCCAAAGTCCCCCCGATCCAATCCAGTCCCCCTGGTTCTCAGTATAGAACAGCTGCCCGTCGACCCATCCCAGTCCGGCCGGCGAACGCATCCCCGTGGCCCAGGGTTTCATCTGGCCCTCTTCGCTTATGCGCATCATCCACCCTCTCCAGGGCACCCGGCTTTCTCCCCGCCACCACTGCTGATCGCCGAATGCCACATTGCCCGAGACATAGAAGGAGCCGTCCGGGGCGATGAGCGGTCCGTAGCTGTACTCGTGATAGTGTCCCGATAGCGGCCAGGAATAGACGGTTTCGATCACATCCGCCTTCCCATCCAGTGTGGTATCTTCCAGGCGCGTGAGCTCCCCGCGCTGGGCGCAATACAATGCCCCGTCTTTATAAGCCAGTCCCAATACCTCATGCAGTCCCGAGGCGAAACGCCGGAAATAAGGATTATCGCTGGTCGGATTTTCAACAATCAGGATATCACCGCGCCGCGTAGCAACACCGAGATCCCCGTTTGGAAGAACCGCGAGCCCCCCCACTTCCAGCACTTCCCCTTCCGGGCTGTTAACATCTACTATGGGAAAAAAATCCTCTTCGGAGGGAGTGTTCTGGGCAAAAACTCCCCCGCTAACGGCAGACAACAGAATCAGAACGGCCAAACAGTGACGCATGTAAGACATAATCAATTTCATTTCTTCACGTAGGTTTAAAAGAGAATGGTATAGTGTACGCTCGGCCGCGCCGGCACCAGAAGCTCCTGGAGATCACCGGTGGACCGGATAAAAGGGTCGAGCCCGGCGTCGACTTCCAGGTAGTAGGAGCGGTCACCAACCTGATACCGGTCTGCTTCCTTCTTTGTAATCGAGGTGCCGGCGGCAAGGCGGACGTACAGATCATCCCCGGGCTCCGAGAATTTGAGGGTCCGCCGGACGCCCCGGCCACCGGAGACCACCCGGATTTCATCCTCCACTTCCCTGCCGTACATTTCGAATATAAAAGTGGGATTGTCGTTGATGTCCACCGTGTACCCCTTTGACCGGAATCCCGTTCCTGTCGTATCGCTGGTCCACTCAGCCTGCTCATCCTCCAACTGGTTTACAGCCGGTGAGGCTTCCTCAAGCAGATGGAGGACCGATCCATTCGGACGGGAGGTCCCGTTGCCCCGGTTGTGCCACATCGGTGTCGTATCCAAAAAGCGTCCCCGCCACAGCTGCACCAGGTTGCCCCGGTTGAGGTCATAGCTGTAGTGCAGCTTATGCGGGCTGCTTATCGAAACGGCATGTGTCAGCCGCTCGCCTCCGGGCAGATCCATAAAACTCCGCAGCAGCGGCTTGTCCCGGGCCTCCACATAAATGGGGCGGGGGCCCTGTTGTCCGCTCAACCGGGTATCGCTGAGGGTATGGGGACGAAGTCCCGGTGCTGAAACCGAAAGCGCCAGGTTCGGCTCCGCCCAATTAGCCTGGCGGGCATAGAGAAGTTCAAACGGCACTTCCCCTTCCGGCAGACGTACCTCGCCGGTATTGCCATCAATCGGGATCACCTCCTCCCCGTCGATACGCAACAGACCGCCACCGCCGGCTGCCTCGAGACGGAACGTATAGTCCCCGGCGCTGCTGCTTCGCAGGGTCCCGGTATAGTGCAACAGAAACTGGTCCGGCAGCTGGCCCAACTGGGCCGTGAGCAGCTCTGAGGAACCCGATTGTACGGCTGAAAGGGTATCCAGGTCGGGTTCTTCGCTGAAAACACCCTCATAGACGCTGTATTCGAGTCCGCCAATAGTAGGCGCAGGCTGGTCGTAACGGGTGATTTTCATATTGCGAAAAGCCACCGCCCCGTGATCTCCCTGCAGGCGCAGCGGTCCCCGGTCCACCTCGTCGTCCCCGATAGCCCCGCGGGTCGGTCCCTGTAGCTCCAGGCCCTCATGGATGGTAACCCCGTTCAATGCGGCCCGGATAATCTGGGCATTCGCCACTTTGTTGCCCTCCGCGTCGAAGCGGGGCGCCCGGAACGAAATTTCCAGGTGCTGCCACAAACCGGGAGCCCGGCTCGCATTTTGTCGCGGAGGATATCCTTCGTATCCCTTTTGTCCGTCCACCCTGCTCTCGTCCCACCGTTCGTATATCCCGCCGTGATCCCCCGATGTCGGGTTTTGAGTCGCCCAGCTGTCCAGCAGCTGAACTTCATACCGTCCCTGCAGGTAGATGCCGGAGTTGGAATCTTTCGCCATCATGACATCCAGCTCCAGGTCTATATCCCCGTGATCAAGCCTGGTAATCAGATCTGTCCCCTGACGATCCCCGGGCGTGTTCACCAGGATGCCGGTCCCCGGTTCCACCTCCAGATGATTGGCCTTGTCCAACGAAGCCCATACGGCGCCCGCAACCTGCCAACTCTGGCCGGAATTCTCAAAGGCAGACAGATCCTGCAGCGATATTTCCGGGTCCGTTTCGGCCTGCTGCCCGCGGGTGATATGATTTGAACCGAGCAAGAGGATCATGCAGGACAGCATGCCTCCAAGAACAGTTATTTTTCTATTCATGATAAGTACCAAGTGTATTTTAAAATTAGTACGGGCAAGTCCCTTAGTGCGTTTCCTATTATTTGAATTAACACGCCTTTTTCAAAAAAAAACAGGGCCAAGCGTTTTGAAAAAAATAAATTATAGCTATTTCATAAAACAGCATAATCTAATGTTTCACGCTGTGATACACCCAAATGATTTGCGTACTGCGCTGATCTCAAGACGGTTGGACAACGTACGACCGATACGTCTTAGGCACGGTCTTGCGGTTCTTTTTGCTTACTATCAAATCTCTTAGTGAAAAATCTGAGCTGAAACTGCGGCACGAAAACCAATATAATTAAACTTCTTGAACCCCGCAGGTCCTTCGTATTGGCACATACAACGCAAGGTTTTTATAAGACGATCACTCCCCGATCCCCTGCCTTATCGCATGATACACCCGGGCGTCGTATTCATCCGCCCGGTACTCTTCCAGGAACGAAATAATTTCCGGATTCCGGTTTTTAAGCAGTCCCTGCACAACCAGATACCGTATGCGGGGATCCGGCGACTCTGCCAGCAGCTCCCGCCCTCTCTCCAGCCAGTTGTCGGATGTATTCTCATATTCGGTCAAAAGGTCCAGGGCCGCCTGACGCACCCCGTAATCATACTCTTCATCCAGAAAACGTTCAGCTTCACTGAGAATACCCGCCTCTCCCTCATCAGCCAACTGCCGTATGGCGGCCACCGAACGGTGTCCCACAGTATCCTGGCGGACGATATCAGCGATAAACCCCTTTAACTCCTCCCCGGAGGCGATAGTCGAAAGAGTGGCTATCCCCTGCTTGAACACCGGGAGACGATCGGTACTGACCGTCACCTGCTGAACGGTACTCAGGATATCAGGATTCTCCGGGTAGTTTTGCAGGGCCTTGAGTCCCGCCTGCCGCAC
>NZ_JBEPWZ010000275.1:0-3945 GCF_041642155.1 Fodinibius sp. | reverse complement strand
TATGGGGGAGTTGGCGCTGGCTTATCTGTTGAGTTTTCTTTTCGTAGCATCCTACTATCCTGTGCTCCGGAATTTTCGGAATAAAAGGCACAAGATATTTTACCGGCGGTTTTGGACAATTCTGTCCCTGCGTTTTGTGTTCGTTATCATTATGCTGGTCGTTATTTTAATGGTGACAAAATTCCACCAAATTTATTTTACAGTTAGTTTCATAATTTTGTATATTCTCCATTCTGTAATTGAGATCATTTTAATCAACAAAATCCTGCAAACTGACAACTAAAAAGTAAATGCTACAGGCCTTTCGGCGCGTTTTCGTCTCCTTACTGATTTTCTTTTGTGTTATCCCTTTTGTAAAAGCTGCAGAGACCGACGAACAGAGTTCGGATTCTCCCATCGATGTTATAGGAAAGGTCGTTGACCATCATTATTTGGATTTGCCGGGTTATGAATTGCATCTTCCGCGCATCCTGCTGGTTGATGGAGAATGGTATTTCTATTCGAGTACCCAGGCCGCCCTGGACTCAGGAGCGTTTGTTGAAGAAGACGGAGCGCTCGTTCCCGCCGGCGGAGGGGAGATTTCCCTGGATATGTCCATAACCTCTCATCTTATGTATGTATGGTTTGGGGTGTTGTTGACGCTATGGCTGACAATCGCCATGGCCCGCCGTTACAACAGGGGAACAGGGAGGAAAACAGAACCCAGGGGATGGTTTCAGAATCTTTTTGAGATTACCTTTGTGTTTGTTCAGGATGAAATTGCACAGAAAAACATTCCGGACGACAAGTACCGTAAATTTGTTCCCTATCTTTTTGCCGTCTTTATAGCTATTACCTTTATGAACTTGTTTGGCTTAATGCCCTGGGGCGTTACGGCAACGGCTGATATTACGGTAACGGCTATTTTGGCTTTTTTCACCTTTGTGATCACGCAGTGGAACGGCTCTAAAGATCACTGGGAGCATGTGTTTTGGTTTCCGGGCGTGCCGCCGTTAATGCGTATTATTCTTACGCCCATTGAAATTATCGGGCTTTTTACCAAGCCTTTTGCCCTGGCTGTTCGTCTGTTTGCAAACATGCTTTCGGGCAAAATTATGATCATCTGTATCTTGGGGCTGATCTTTATTTTTACGGATCTTTTCGGAGCGGCTGCGGGCGTGAGCGTGAGTTTCCTGTCGGTTCCCCTGACGGTCGCCTTATACATATTAAAAGCATTTATCGGAGTCTTGCAGGCTTATATATTTACGCTGCTTTCAGCCGTGTTCATCGGGATGGCAGCGGAAGAGCACGAGCATCATGAAGAAGGAATTGAGGCTCATGCTTAACTCTACTTTTTTACTCATACTCAATAATCCAAACAACAACTAAACATAACAGGTAAATACTATGGGTTTATTAGCAGCAGGAATCGGAGCAGGAATTGTAGCAGTCGGAGCCGGTATCGGAATCGGGATGATCGGTAAAGGTGCTACCGAAAGTATTGCTCGTCAACCTGAAGCTTCCGGCGATATTCGCGGTGCCATGATTTTGACGGCTGCCCTTATTGAGGGTGTGGCGCTTATTGGTGCTATTGTCTGTATTCTTCTCGCGCTCGGAGTGTAAACAAATAACAGATAATCTTACAAACACCGAATCATGACGCTATTATTAGCAGGTGGAGGCGGAATACTCTCCTTTAACGGGGGGTTCGCTATCTGGGTCCTTATTACTATGATCCTCTTTTTGTGGATCATGGGAAAATATGCCGTACCTCTCATTATGGATTCGCTCGAGGAGCGGGAAAGTCGCATCAAAGATTCTCTGGAGTCGGCCGAAAAGGCTCTCAGCAGGGCTGAAAAGCTTTCCAAAGATAATGAGAAGGCACTGAGGGAAGCGGAACGAAAAGCTCAGCAAATTCGGAAAGAAGCAATCGAGGATGCAGAGATGCTCCGTGCCGAGCGGATTGAGAAGTCCAAGGAAGAGGCTGCCCAACTGATTAGCCAGGCTAAAGAAACGATTGAGCAGGAAAAGAAACGCGCGCTCATGGAGCTTCGCGATGAAGTTGTTCATCTGGCCATGCAGTCTGCCTCCAAAATAATCGATGCTGAACTGGATACCCGGAAAAACAGCGAATTGGTGGATAACTTTATCGAAGACGTCTCTAAAAACTAAGGTTTATAAGGCAGATGCATTCAACCAAAGCGGCCAGAAGATATGCCACGGCTCTTTTAGAGGTGGCAAAAGAGCGGAACGAGCTTGATCAAATTCTCGATGATATTATCCTCATCCGGAATACCATGGAGGGCTCAAAAGAGCTTGTAACGTTTTTAAAAAGTCCGATTATCAAATTTGATGACAAGGTAGCGGTACTCGAGGAGCTTTTTTTTGACGACTTGCAGGAAGCTACCCGGCTTTTTATCAACTTGCTGGCGCGCAAAGACCGCATAAATCTGCTGGTGGATGTCGTGAACGCTTTCGTCGCCAAACATAAAGAGCATGCCGGCATTATTACCATTGACGTGTTTGTCGCTGAGGAGCTGAATGAGGGGCAGCGGGAATCCCTGCACCGCACGCTGGAGAAAAAAACGCAGAAGAAAGTGGACCTCAATCTCATCCTTGATGAATCACTCATGGGAGGAATGGCTGTTCGCATTGACGACACGGTCATTGATGGTACGGTTAAGCATCAATTGGCCAAGCTTGAAGAATCCCTGCTTTCAACTGCTGTAGAATAGAAATTAAATACGTTTTAAATCACATTAAAACCAATGAGTCAAGTTAGACCAGACGAAGTTTCAGCAATATTACGAAAACAATTGTCCGGCTTCGACAACGAAGCGGACGTCTATGACGTGGGAACGGTCCTCGAAGTAGGGGACGGCATTGCCCGCGTATACGGTTTGTCTAAAGTACAGGCCGGAGAGCTTGTGGATTTGCCCGATTCTAAAGACAAGGACGGGAATTCTGTCCGCGGAATGGTGCTGAACCTCGAAGAAGATAATGTGGGTATCGTGCTCTTTGGCTCTATCAGCGCCGTTGAGGAGGGAGATACGGTACGAAGGACCAAGGATATCGCATCTATTAATGTAGGCGATGGCCTGCTGGGTCGTGTGATCGACCCGCTGGGACGACCGCTTGACGGCAAGGGGCCGGTCTCCGGGGATACGATCCGCATCCCGCTGGAGCGCAAAGCGCCGGGCGTTATTTACAGGGAACCGGTAACGGAACCGGTACAGACGGGGATTAAAGCGATCGATTCCCTGATTCCCATCGGTCGGGGACAGCGGGAGCTGATTATCGGAGACCGCCAGACGGGAAAAACCTCCGTTGCGGTTGATACGATCATTAACCAGCGGGAAACACAGGATACCGATAAGCCTGTGCATTGTATTTATGTAGCCGTGGGTCAAAAAGGTTCCACCGTGGCAGGCATCGCGAAAGCCCTGGAAGATAACAATGCGATCGATTATTCTATCATTGTGTCAGCTCCGGCCAGCTCAAGCGCGCCGATGCGCTTTATCGCTCCCTTTGCGGGTGCGGCAATCGGGGAATATTTCCGGGATACCGGCCGACATGCCCTGGTGATCTATGACGACCTTTCGAAACAGGCTGTGGCTTATCGCGAGCTCTCGCTCTTGTTGAGGCGGCCGCCGGGACGTGAGGCCTACCCGGGTGATGTTTTTTATCTGCACAGTCGCCTGCTGGAGCGTGCGGCCAAAATTATTGACGACAATGAGATTGCAAAACAGATGAATAATGTGCCCGACCAGCTAAAGCCGCTGATGAAAGGCGGCGGATCCATGACGGCCCTGCCCATTATTGAGACGCAGGCCGGGGACGTCTCCGCTTATATTCCGACGAACGTGATCTCGATTACAGACGGACAGATTTTCCTGGATACCGACCTGTTTAACTCGGGCGTTCGTCCCGCCATCGATGTCGGTACTTCGGTGTCGCGCGTGGGCG
>NZ_JBEPWZ010000274.1:0-3966 GCF_041642155.1 Fodinibius sp. | reverse complement strand
CCTCTTGTTCCAGTACCCTCTGAAGCATTTGTGCCAGCTCCGGATCGTCATTCGTCATGATACGACCGGCCATGTCAAGCACCGTAACATGTGATCCCAGGCGATTCAGGGCCTGACCCATCTCAATGCCGATCGGACCCGCTCCGATGATGATCAGGGCTTCCGGAAGCTGTTCAATCTCAAAGAGTGCTTCGCTGGTTACGTACGGAACTTTTTGAATCCCTTCAAGAGGAGGTACAAAAGGGGAACTGCCGGCACAGATAAAAAAGTAACGGGCGGATACTTCGCGACGGCTTCCGTCCTCGCCTTCGATAGCAACCGTGTGTTCATCCAGAAAACGGGCGTCCCCGTAGACTACTTCAATGCCCATTTCCTCATAAATTTCCGGGCGATCGGCCTCTGCATATATCTCCTCTCGCTTTTTATGCACATGCTCAATAACCTTTTTAAAATCAATACCAGGATCCTGATTCATTAACCCGTATTTTGCGGCCTCTCTTATTTGGCTGGCCACTTTCCCCGCTTTGAGCAGCGTTTTGCTCGGCACACAACCGGTCCACGTACAGTCGCCGCCCAGCCGGTCTTTTTCAATCATCATCGTCCGCGCCCCGAAATTGGCAGCCAACCCCGAAGCCGTGAGTCCCGCTGACCCGCCCCCGATTACAATCGCATCAAAATCGTAATTACTCTTCATCTGTAGAAGTGATGTTATCTATCCGATTCATTTTCCTTCGAATGGTGTGGAAGGCAGACCAGGCGCCGTAGCCAACCATGGCCACTACGGCCGCGTAAACCCACCAGGGTACATTTCTGCCAACAATCATAAGGTAAATATATGCTGAAATAAAGCATCCCGTGGCAGCAAAGGCCGGTAAGATAATCGACTTATCTTCTCGATAATTTCGAATCAACCATGCTACTGACAAGGTAAAAAAAGGAATGGCTCCTATATAAATGCTTCCGAAAATGACAGGGTTGACGCCATACTGCTCTCCCAATCCTAAAAACAAGATTTTTATCTGTTCGAACATTTCAGTCATAAGAAATAGTTAGAATGTTGCAATATAGACTCTTTATCGAACCATTACCTTACAAAAAAATATTTTTTTACGTACTTCTGTTTGGTATACATGCGTTAAAAGCATAATTTTAACATAATAAAACAATTAGATGAGATGAATCGTAGTTTAAAATCAAAAATAGGGCTGTTTTTACTGGTGCTTACCAGCATTGGGCTGACCATTTCTACGCTTCACTCGCACCATCATCTGGAGTGGAACCACTCCTCCAATTTTACCGATACCGGTCATTGTATTTCGAAAGACACGACCGTCTGCCCCATCGTCGGTTATATTTTTGAGACGGAGGTGCTTTCTGCTACTCAGTCAAGTGATATCTTTTTTAGCGTCAAAGAGATTATCACAGAAGAAAGCAACCAAATAGGTGATATCTCCTCCGTCGTAACCCGTGGACGCTCCCCCCCACTCTGATATAGATCCTTTCTCTATATATTTCACAATCTCATTTCCGCGGATCCGTGTAGGGTCAACACCGTATACTGGTATTTCCGTATCGAAACTTCATATTATTTAAATCTATTTTCAGAGCCATGAAGACTTATCAATTACTATCCAGGCGTACCCTTTTACTGTTAGCCCTTTTCAGCACCCTCCTTTTTACCGCTTGCGGCGACAATCCCGCCGGCGGCGACGACGATGAACATACCGACCCGCATGGGCTGGAACTCGTCCACAATGGCGAGGTTATTTTCGAATATGTTGAGGGTGAGGGAGTTACCGAGCATACCCCCATGCACTTTCGCGTGGGCGAGGAGTATCCATTCGAAGTACATTTTCTCGCTGAGAATGGCGACTACATCCACGTCGAGGATCTCGGCGACGGGTATTCATTAGGGTGGGTTATCGAAAACGAAAATGTATTGGACATTATACAACAGGAAGAAGACGCTGAATGGAATTTCCATTTAGCAGCGATTACCGAAGGGGAATCCAAAGTGCAATTCCGACTCATGCATGGAGACGATCATGCGGATTTCCAGACATTGCCCGTGACCAGTGAAAACGCCATCGAGTTTCATATCGATGCCGATTAAGATGGTGAGTACGAGCTCTGATCCCTGACCGCTTTGCATGAGGCGGTTGTCACAAGTCAGCATCAGCCGCTTCATGCAGTTTATTCTACCTGGTCATATTTCAGAGGTATTATTCGAATCCAACATGTATTACTGGTAATAACCTATTTCCCCACGTCCATGTACTCAAAAAAAAATTTATTACTGTCAATACTCTGTTTTGGGATGGTCTTGTCTGCAGACATAGCCTATTCGGCTCCTCCCGCAGAACCGGAACAACAGGCAGGCGCCCTTATCGGAACCGTAACGGACCGCGAGACCTCAGAACCGATCAGCTTTGCCTATCTTCATCTTGAAGAAGCGAACCGAACCATAACGGCCCACAGCGATGGTACATTCGCCTTTTCAAATATCCCTGCCGGCCGCTATACCCTGCGCACAACGCGAATTGGCTATCGAACATCCTCCCGGCCGGTTGAAATAACAGCGGGTGATACCACAGAAGTGAATATTAGCCTGAGTCCCACCGTATTCAGTTCCGGGGCGGTTGAAGTAGTGGGTACGCGGGAGGACGGCGGGGGGGCAAACCTCGAACACGCATCCAAAACGATTTCAGGTACCCAGCTGCGCCAGAACCTCGGAACTACCCTTTCTGCCACCCTGGATGAGTCGCCGGGCGTCAGTTCCCGGTCGATGGGAGCGGCACCGGCGCGACCGGTCATCCGGGGACTGGGTGGCGAGCGTGTACTTATTCTGCAGGACGGCGAACGGACCGGCGACGTCTCCTCCCAGTCGGCTGATCATGCCGTGACGATCGATCCCATGGCTGCCGAAGAGATCGAAATTGCCCGCGGTCCCGCTGCCCTGATTTACGGCTCGAACGCTATCGGCGGTGTAATCAATGTAGTGCGGAACCAGATATCCCGGAGCATGCCCGACCATATTCATGGCACCGCTACGCTTCAGGGTGAGACAGTTAACGCTGGGGGAAATGCCGCTGTGGAAGCGGGTATTCCCGTTGGAAGCTTTGCCGTGCAGGCCGATTTTAATTACCGGACAACCGGAGATACGGAGACCCCTGCCGGTACCCTTGAGAATTCAGACCTCACATCCACAAACAACGCCCTGGGTATCAGCTATATTCGTCCCTGGGGGTACCTCGGGGGCGCTACCAGCTTCTACCTGAACAACTATGGCATTCCGCCCGACCCCGAAGGGGGACATGCCAGTGGCGTGGATATCGAAATGGAAAAATACCAGCTGGAAGGAGCCTCGGAAATATACCTGTCCAACAACAGCTTCAGATCGGTCACCGCCAACATCTCCTACAAGCATTATTTTCACAAAGAAATTGAATCCGGGGGTATCACCGGTACGGAATTCGGGGTGCTCACAACCAATGCTTCAGTGAAAGCGCATCACCCGGAACTCGGCGTGTTTTCCAAAGGCACCATGGGAGTTTGGGCCGAGACTAAAGACTACGCCGTAAGCGGGGCCCGCACCCCCGATTCGGATGCGCATAGCTTTTCCGCTTTTATCGTAGAGGAAGCCGAGTGGGGCGAGTTACACCTGGAAGGGGGACTGCGATACGACTTCAATCGCACAGTTCCCGCTGAAGAGGATCCCGACTCGGATATTGGGCATATCCGCAACCGTACCTTCCAGGCTCTCGCCAGCTCCCTGTCTGCTATTTATCACTTTGGCCACGGCTATTACTTGGGAAGCACTTTCATGCATTCCTACCGCCCGCCCTCCCAGGAAGAACTCTACTCGGAGGGACCGCACCTTGCGTCCTACTCCTACGAAATAGGAAACCCGGATCTCGAACCCGAGCGCGGGCTGGGCAAGGAGCTCTTTATGCGATATCGCGGGGA
>NZ_JBEPWZ010000273.1:0-3968 GCF_041642155.1 Fodinibius sp. | reverse complement strand
ACTCGAGATCATAGGCTTGTCCCTCGCAAACGCGCTGTGCGCTGTCCAGAAAAATATCGAGGATTAAAGCGTAATGTTCCTTGGAATAGGTTTCATTATAGCCATAATACTGAAGCTGTTTGAAGGCCTTGGCATGCATCGCATCACCGGAGAGAATGGCCGTATTAGCGCTCCATTTTTTATACACGCTGGGTTTGCCCCTGCGCGTGCCGGCAGCATCCATAATATCATCGTGCAGTAACGTAAAGTTATGCAGCAGCTCAATGGCAATAGCTGCAGGAAGGGCTTCTTTAACTCTCCCGCCGGAAAGGCCACAGCCTATGAGCGTCAAGAGTGGGCGCACCCGCTTGCCCGCGGCTCCAAGCGTATATCGCACCGGGTCATATAACAGCCCTGGCTCTTCCGGTAAATCGAGCCGGTCGAGTCCCTCGTCTATTAAATCTGAGAGTTCTTCCTGTTTTGTAGCTTGCACGTGGATCATACTTAATTTATGAAAGGCCAAATATAAGCATTTTGAGACAAGATGTTACCGCTCCTGACACTTTAATTTAAGGTGGCAACGTTCGAGTTCGTCTATCTGTTCACAGCCGAGCAGTGTAAGGATTATGCAAAGCTGTCGCCGCCAGTTGTGGTAAAGCGATTTCAGTCCCTCTGCCCCATCCTCGACAACCACCTTGATAACGGGCTGGGCAGTAGCGGCAAACCCGGCCCCCAGGCATAATGACTTGGCGATGTCCTGGCTCGACCGAATACCTCCCGAGGCCATGATCTCAAACGGGCGGGTTTCTTTGAGTTCGGTCAACTGAAGAAGGCAGTCAACAGTGGGAATTCCCCAATCGTCAAACTGGTGCTGTGGGGACCTGTTATTTTTGCGTTCATTTTCAACTTTAGCCCAGCTGGTCCCCCCGGCCCCGGCCACATCAATTACTTTCGCTCCGGCGTCCAGCAGTCGCTGGGCTACCTCTCCGGAAATACCCGCCCCTGTCTCTTTCACTATGACCGGCCGATCGCATTGCCCGGCCAGCCGGGCAATACCTTCCTGAATACCTTTGAAGGCACGGTCGCCCTCAGGTTGCATAAGCTCCTGCAGTGGATTCAGATGGACAATAACAGCATCCGCTTCAATAGTATCGACAAGCATCCTCATCTTGCTGCGCGGGAGACCGCCCGAGAGCTGGACACCCCCGATATTGGCAGCTATAAAGGCGTTGGGAGCGCGCTCCCGTACGATAGCGAAGGAAGATACGGCTTCCGGATTTTCGAGCATGATCCGCTGGCTCCCCACCCCAAAAGGCAGGTTGTATTCTTCGCAAAATTCGGCAATAATGGCATTGACCGCCCCCGCGTCGGTGTACCCTCCGGTCATGGACGAGATAAACAGGGGAAACGAAAAAGTACGTCCCAGCAGGTCCGCCCGGGTGGATACGTCATCCATGTCTACCTCCGGCAACGCATTGTGAACAAATCGATACCGCTCAAAACCCGTTGTCTGCTGATAGTCAACCTGACCCGACGTTGTTAAATCCACATGATCTTTTTTGCGTTGTTTAATAGACATTGGATTAGCCGGATAATTTTATTGCCATTCCTGATTTGGTTTCCTCTATTTTTTCGAGGATTACCTCATTCATCTGTTCTTATTCTACCTGAGTCATAAGCTATTCATATTTAAAGGCCATAAACGCAAGTATTGTTGCCAGGAGTATAGAACCGATGGCCCCCGTCAATATCGTGGTCATGGCGACATCATGGTCCAGCAGCCAGCCTATCATAAACGGACTCAAGGCGGTACTGAACACCATCAAAGCAGAAAACAGGGAACGCACCGTCCCAATGACTTCCTCACCGTACAGTTCAGCCCATAGGGCCGATTTGATATTGCTGCCCATGCCCATGGTCACTCCCAGCAATCCCATATACAGAAATGCCGACCACGATCCGGGATGAAACCAGGCAACCACTAACCCGGCACCAAAAGGTAACAAATAAAAGGGAAATAACGTATGGGCACTCCATCGGTCAATAAGCGGCCCCACCCCCAGGGAACTCACAATACGAGTCCCCGCAAAAGCCACAAAAGCGGTAGCCAGCAGTCCGGATGTCCATCCCAGTTGTTCGGCTATGGAAATTTGGTACAAAAACAGGGCCGTCGCCCAGAAGGCGGGCAACAGAACAGCGGGAACCAGCAGCCAAAAATGAGAGTCGCTCAAAATACGTTGATAAAACTTTCTTGAATCCCCGGAGTCGGTATCCCCGCTTTTCAATTCATCCAGCCGGCTGGTGTGCGATTCATTGAGCACCAGCTGTATGAACGGTATAAAAAGCAGGGCTATGACCAAGGCAAAGGCCGCCCAGGTCATGCGCCAGCTTAACAGCGAAAGCATCCCGGCCACGATGAGCGGGAATACGCCTTCTCCCATCGGGTATCCCAGGCTGGATATGCTGAGAGCCTTCCCCCGTTCTTGTATGAAATACCTTGCCATCGCTGTCTGGGCAGTATGGGAACTCAGCCCCTGTCCAGAAAGTCGCAGTAGCAAAAGTGCGACAAACAGTAAGGCGACATGCCACGAGAGGGCCAGAGTAATACTGGCGACGAGTAGACCAATAGCCACATACATACCATATTGTTTCAACGGGAGGTGATCGATCAGCCGGCCCAGATAAGGAAGAATGGCGGCACTGCCAAGTGTGGCGACAGAATACAGCGAGCCAAACTCGGCATTTGTCAGGTTAAAATCCTGTAAAAAATAGGGGACAAACAGGGAGATCAGAAACGTCTGGCCGAAACTGGAAAAAAAGGTAAAAGAGAAACCAAAGGTCAGAATACGTTTTTGCCGGAGAACAAAACTCAGGTAATTCACAAGAAAATGGTGGTATCAGTGTTTTTTAGAGTAATCCAAATTATTACAGCACGGAAAATACGGCTGTTTCAGAGGAAATTAAACTTCTTTTCCGAATAAAAAGTTCGGTGACAGAGTAGATATCGTGAGGTGTGGCTTTAGTCGCGGGAGATGGTATTGTTAGTTGCGACTTTTTTTAGGGATTTACCGGTGAGCCTGAAGGTTGTCCATTCATCCAGTGGTCGGGCACCCAAAGCACGGTAAAATTCTATAGCCGGTTTGTTCCAATCCAGAACGGTCCATTCCAGGCGCGCACAATTGCGATCGACAGCCAATTGTGCGAGAAACCCCAGCAGGGTGCTGCCGATTCCCTTGCCGCGGACCTCAGACTTGACATACAGGTCCTCCAGATGTATACCGGGGGCGCCCGTGAAGGTAGAGAAATTATGAAAGAAGAGGGCGAATCCAACCGGTTGATCGCAGTAGTAAGCCAGCACTACTTCGGCATACCGCTGATCGCCAAACAGGTTTTTACGCAGCTGGTCTTCGGTTGCAACCACTTGATCCGACATTTTCTCGTACTCGGCGAGCCGTTGGATGAAATTGAATATGAGAGGGACATCCTTTTCTCTGGCAAAACGCAAATAACAGTCTGACAGGTGAGTGCTTATTTTTTGGGACATCTTGAGGTTACTCGCTTTCCTGTTTAATCGTTGCCGATATGCCATTTACATAATTGTTCACCATATCAATTTCTTTTGCAAGCTCGGAGCCCTTAAATCCCGTGATATCTGCATTGGAGATGTTTCGGTTATAAAATTTCAAATATTGGCTTGCCAGCGGCAGGTACGACCAGTGCCACTTTTCTTCATTGTAGCCCGTGCGGCCGTTCAGACTTTTATCGGTGTAAGGCTGGTAGAATCCAAAATCGTTCGCGTGAGCCCTCAGCCACTCGTATTCTTTCCTGCCCTGCCCGCTTTCGAAATAACTGTTATTTAAATCATTCAGGTCGATATCGGTTCCCCAGTGGTGGCGGGACGTCATCGGCATGGAGCTGTACTCCAGTATTTCAAGCGCCTTATCCAGGTCAGACTCAGCTGTCGAGTTGTTCCACTTCCGCTCCCAGAT
>NZ_JBEPWZ010000272.1:949-4032 GCF_041642155.1 Fodinibius sp. | reverse complement strand
GCTCTTCCGAGGGGAGACGGAACGTCGCATTCATTATCGATCGGGAATCTTTCTCAACGGCGCCGCGATAAAAGTCGTCTTTATCAATTTCGTCGTAGAGAAGTGCGGCCTTTTCTTCATTGTACTGTTTAAAGTGAGCAAGTCCGCCTTTATCCTGGATCCATCCCAGTACCAGGTTGACCATATACACATTAAAAGTGGGCGGGGTGTTAAATATTTTTTCGGTATGGGTTTGATACTGCAGAATAGTCGGTACATTCTCAGTGTTGGCCCTGTCCAGGAAGTCCTTGCGGATAATGACAATCGTTACACCGGCCGGACCCACATTCTTCTGGGCACCCGCGTAAATAATGCCATACCTGGAAACGTCAATCGGTTTGGATAAAAAATCCGAGGAAGCATCACAAACCAGCGGCACGCCATTGGTTTCCGGTTCTGAAGAAAATTGCGTGCCCGCCACCGTGTTGTTGGAAGTGAAGTGTACGTAGACCGGGTCGTCGCTCAGTTCGAGCTGATGGTCCCCGGGAACGCGATCATAACCGCTGTCGCTGCTGCTGTAGGGACGATGGACATTACCGAATAGCTTGGCTTCCTTGATCGCCTTGTTCGACCAGCGCCCGGTGTCGATATAATCTGCGGTTTGACCTTCCCGCAAGAAATTATACGGTGCCATCATGAACTGAGAGCTGGCGCCTCCCTGCAGGAACATGATTTCAAAGTCATCTCCCAGGCCGAGGAGCTCTGTCAGCCGCGATTTGGCCTGCCGGTCGATGGCTTCATATTCCGGGCTTCGGTGACTCATTTCCGCAATTGAGCGGCCTTTGTTTTTATACTCCACCAACCCTTCCGTTGCTTTTTTAAGGACTTCTACCGGTAAGACAGCGGGACCTGCGCTAAAATTGTGAACACGATTCATAATAAATAGAGTGTATTTGTTGGGTTAAAAAGTGTGGACAAGTAGTCCGGATCGCAATTTGGGTTCAAACCATGTTGACTTCGGTGGCATAAGTAACCCTTCGTCAGATACAGCGATCAGTTCTTCAATACTGGTCGGATACATACTGATGGCCATGCCGGCCTCTCCTTTATCGACAAGCTGCTCCAGTTCCCCGGTGCCGCGAATGCCTCCCACAAAAGAGATATTCTTGTCGCGGCGGGGATCCGTAATATCGAGCATGGGAGCAAGCAGAAACTCCTGGAGCCTGTGTACATCCAGTTGTTCAACGCTGTTTGGATTTTCAGTCACCGGTAAGGTGGTGCCATACCACGCTCCATCAATATAAATGGAAAGATCCCCTTTCTGAGATGGACTGGGGTCGGCATCCTTTCTTAATTCAAAACGCTTCCCGAGTTGAGAGAGAAAATCGTCAGGTACAGTGTGGACGATGCGGTTGTAGGCCAAAATACGCATGTCGGACATGGGGAAGACCACCGCCGGAAAGAAATTATACTCCTCCATGCCGGTATGGTTGTTATTCTTCTCCCGTTTTTCCGCTGCAGCGCGCGAAGCACTTTTGCAGCGGTGATGTCCGTCGGCAATATACAGCTTTGGAATATTCTCAAACGCCTGTTCAAAGGGAGTTGTATCCTCCACGTTCCAGAGCCGGTGTGTTACCCCGTCGGAGGCGACAAAGTCGTATAGCGGATCTTTCTGAACGGCCTCATCGATAAGTTGTTGGGTTTGGTCGTCGTCTTTAAAGGTGATCATGACCGGTTCTGCGTGGGCCTGCTGCGTCAAAATATGGCGGGTTCGGTCATCCTCTTTCATAGGACGCGTGAGCTCATGTTTTAGGATGACTTCGTCGTTGTAATCCTGTACCGACACACAGCTGAAGATGCCGGTTTGGGGCCTCCCTTTCCAGATAAGCCGGTAAATATAAATGCACGGCTGGTCTTCCTGTTGCAGGATATGGTCCGAGAGGAGCTGCGATAGATTTTCAGCCCCTTTTTCATAGACGGCGTCATCATAGGGATCAATATCCCCGGGCAGATCGATTTCTGGTCTAATCACATGCAGAAAACTGTTTGGCTTGCCTTCCGCCAGTGTTCGCGCCTCGTTAACGTTAATAACATCGTAGGGTACGCAGGCGATTTCCTCTACGTTCTCTGGGGCGGGTCGCCATGCTTTAAAAGGATGTAAATGGGCCATTAGGATGAAAAAAATATCTGTTAAATAACATTGTTGTGACAGCTACCAAAGGTAGTTGTTTGACGGGAATAATTAAAATTTCAAATAAGAATAATGGTCCTCTCCCCAAGGTCAATCTTGTGCCGGGCCATACGTTTTTATAGCCGCAAGTTAAAGGCGTCAGACGACCTTCTGCCGTCCGGCGAATAGCTGAAGTGAGCCTTCATCATTCTATTTAAACCCGTACCGGCCGTCCGGGACGGGTAGCGCTCTCAATTGAAGAAAAAGAGCCCTTGTAAAACAGGAATCTTGTCCAGAGCCCTGGTAAGACGTCGGTGAAACCGAAGGATTACGATCGCATATGATAGGATTCCAAACGGATGTTAATCCCGGCATGGGGTAAAACATCGGTCTTACAAGGCTCTAATATTAATCAAGAACCTTTATCCTGATATTTTTCCATCGGACTTTCACTTCATTTTCGGGGGTGGCCGAATGAATCTGAAGGGCGATAGAACCGGTCGCCTCGCCAATTTTTTCATCTTTCAGGTGGACCATCTGCTGGTCGTTCAGCCAGCTTGTCACTTCGTCTCCCTCCACACGAATGGTCATATGATTCCAGTCATCGGGCTTCAACGCCGCTTTTTCCTCCTCCGGGCTGGGCTGGATCAGCCATCCCCTGCCGTACGACTCATAAATTCCTCCCGTATGAGATCCCGGGGGGGCTACCTCTACCTGCCAGCCGCTGATTTTGGTCCCTTCCAGGTTTGACCGGATAAATACACCGCTGTTACCGTTGGACTCCTGTTTGAAATCCAGCTCCAACACAAAGTTCTTATAGTTTTCTTCCGTGGAGAGATAGCCGTATTCTCTGTCAGGGCCACTTTCACAGACCAACTCTCCATCCTCGACATACCACTTCTCGGTCCCGTGAACGTTCCATCCCGAGAGATCT
>NZ_JBEPWZ010000272.1:0-939 GCF_041642155.1 Fodinibius sp. | reverse complement strand
CTTCGCCGTTGAACAGGGATTCAAATTCCTGGGCGCTTGCCGGAATGCTGAGAAACAGAAAGGTGCATACAAGTAAAAAATATTTCATGACTCTGATTTTATTAGCAGTTGACGATATTATTTAGATATCTAAGGTATTAGTAAAAGCAGCTGAATCTTCAAGACCATATTGGGCATATTATATTTATTCGATATAATTTCACTACTTGTACTTTAATTTTTTCCCAATAGAAACCTAAACAAAATTCATTTATTTCATGCTAACGGGAACGGGGTTTTCTATTTTTCCCGGTGCACGTTGATTCTTTCCGGGTCTGTTTCTATCCCCTAACTCTTCTCGGCCTTTCTGCGCCCATTCCATGAGTTCCTCTACCACCTCGGGATTTTCTTTTGCTACATTGTGACTCGAAGATCTATCTTCCACTACATTAAATAATAGGGGCTCTTGCCCCCCTCCCTGGTCAAAATGAGGATGCTGGCTGAATTCTTCTAAAGGAACAAAAAGCTTCCAAGGTCCCCGGCGGATGGCCTGTAATTGTTCTTGATGGTAATAATAAAATACTTCATACGGAGATTGAGTATTGGTAGTGTCCTTTAATAATGGCCATATATTGTGTCCATCTATGATTCGATCATCGGGCAGTTTTCCCCCCGCCAAATGCGCAAAGGTAGGCAGCAGATCCATCGTTGTAACAAGCTCTTTATTTACGGTACCCGCGGGAATTGTGCCGGGCCACCACATAAGCGTTGGCACCCGAAATCCTCCCTCTGATGTGGTATATCCACGTCCGTATAACGGCCTGTTCGTCCCCCGCTCCGTCCCCGAGAGATCTTCGCCCATTGGAGCACCATTATCGGAGGTGAATATCAGCAAGGTATTTTCTGCGATTTCAAGTTCTTCCAGCTTATTCATAATCTCTCCCGTTGACCAATCCAGCT
>NZ_JBEPWZ010000271.1:1516-4040 GCF_041642155.1 Fodinibius sp. | reverse complement strand
TATAGAAACCCAGAGACGCGTGGCCGAAGGCGCCATCGGCGAAGTGGTCAGTGCCAATATCATTCGCAACGGCGGCGCCCTCTGGTGGGTGGAACGCAAGCCGGAGTGGTCGGATATGGAATACATGTTGCGCAACTGGGGCAATTTTGCATGGCTTTCCGGGGACCATATCGTGGAGATGTTTATCCATGAGCTGGATGTGATGAGCTGGTATGTCGGAAGTCACCCGGTCAAAGCGATCGGTTACGGGGGACGCCAGCAGCGGATATCCGGCGACCAGTTTGACCAGTTCAGTATCGTATATGAGTATGAAAACGGTAAAAAAGCGCATTGCGCCACCCGTCAGATCAATGGCTGCGACAATGGCCGTAAGCAGATGATTACCGGTACGGAGGGCTATGCCGATGCAAGCGGCATCCTGTATAACCACGATGGCGAAGTTATCTGGGAGTACCCGCATCCCGATGACGGGGATACCGATTCCGAATGGACGGTAAATCCACCCTTCCGTCAAGAGCATGTTGAACTGGTTACGGCCATACGAACCGGGGACTATATCAATGATTCCGACGAGCTGATCAAATCGACTCGCCTGGCTGTCATGGGACGCATGGCGGCCTATACCGGCGAGGAAATTACGTGGGACGAAGTCGTTGACTCCGATATGCGGCTCGGTCCCGATACCTATGAATTCGGTCCTGTTACCGGAATCCCGGAAGAACCGCCCGTGGTCGGAACCGCCCCTTCGCCGACCGACCGGTATAGTTAGGTATTAGAATTAAGGCAAAAAAGAGAAGGTAGGGGGGAGAAAGAGGTTGCATGAACTTCAAAAGAAGTAAGCTGAAACGGGGTTATTTTTTAGTGGTGTTTTCATGATGAAGAAAAATAAAAATAATTCGCAGAGCCGGAGTCAATTCCTTTCAAAAATGACGCTTGGGGCGGCGGGACTGCTGTCATCGAATCGTACCGGATCGGGGTCCCGCTCCGGGGCGTTCCAAAAGACCGAGCCGTATGTGACGATGGACGATCAGGCCCCGGATGGCGAGCCGCTGAAGGCCGGGCTGGTCGGATGCGGGGGCCGGGGGAGCGGGGCTGCCGTCAACTTTCTGGATGCGGGACCCAACCTCGAAATTACGGCCCTGGGCGATGTGTTCCAGGACCAGCTGGACAAGTGCCGGGCGAACCTGAACAAAGCGCGGGGCGTGGAGGTAGCCGACGAGCACTGCTACGTGGGCTTTGACGCCTACCAGAACGTGATCGATTCCGGCGTGGACCTGGTGCTCTTTGCCACGCCCCCCCATTTTCGTCCCATGCACGTCAGGGCCGCCATTGAGGCGGGCAAGCATGTGTTCCAGGAGAAACCGGTGGCGGTGGACCCGGTCGGCGCTCGGATGATGATGGAGACCACCCAAACAGCCAAAGAAAAGCAGCTCTGCATGGTCAGCGGTACGGCCCTGCGATACAGCAAAGACTATATTGAAACCCGCGAACGCGTCAGGGACGGTATGATCGGGGAGATCATATCGGGCCAGGCGCTGCGCAACGGGGGCGCCCTGTGGTGGGTGGAACGCAAGCCGGAGTGGACCGACATGGAGTACATGCTACGCAACTGGGGCAATTTTGCCTGGCTGTCCGGCGACCATATTGTGGAGATGCATATCCATCACCTGGACCTGATGAACTGGTACCTGGGAAAAAATCCCGAATTGGCCTATGGCTACGGGGGACGCCAACAGCGGATATCCGGTGATCAGTACGATTATTTCAGCATCCAGTACGAGTACGAAAATGGTGTGAAGATGCACGGCTCCATCCGGCAAATCAATGGGACGGACAGCGGAAGGGTGGAAATGATTACAGGAACCGAGGGGTATGTCGACTGCGGCGGGGGCATTTACAGCCACGACGGCGAACCGCTCTGGGAATACCCGTATCCCGGAGAAGAGGACACGGAGTCCGAATGGACGGTCAACGACCCGTTTGTGCAGGAGCATGTGGAACTCATAAAAGGAATTCGCACCGGTCCCTATATCAATGATTCGGAATTACAGGTCAACTCCACGCGACTGGCCATTATGGGACGCATGGCCGCCTATACCGGGGAGCAAATTACCTGGGACGAAGTCGTCAACTCCGATATGCGGCTGGGACCCGATACCTATGCATTCGGTCCCGTTGCGGGCATCCCGGAAGAACCCAGTGTGGTGGGCACGGCCCCCTCGCCGACCGACCGGTACTCGTAGCGGATACGGTTAACCGCCAATCCAGTCCTTCATCTAATGATTACGGGAGGGAAATTTTTTATGGATCAGGAACCTGTACCGGTTTTTAAGCGAAGAAGGTAAGCATCACTTGCATTCATTACTTAACACAGACAGAGACGAAACCACATGAATAGAAGAGAGTTTGCACAAAAGGCATTGATGGGGTCGGCCATGGTTGCGGCAACGCCCCTGCTGTCGTTATCGAAAGCGAAGGAAAAAAAGACGGATTTCCGCGGAATGGAGGAGATGGTCCCGCAGTT
>NZ_JBEPWZ010000271.1:0-1506 GCF_041642155.1 Fodinibius sp. | reverse complement strand
AGCCCCTGTTTAATGGCAAGAATCTGGATGGTTTCGTCGACATGAATACCTCGGAGGACACCTGGTGGGTGGAAGACGGCATCCTCAAATGCACGGGGGAGCCCATCGGCGTGATGCGGACGGAAAAACAGTATGAAAATTTTATCCTGGATATCGAGTGGAGGCACATGGAGCCGGGCGGAAATTCAGGAGTATTCGTGTGGGCCGACGGCACGCCTTACCGGGACAATCCCTTCCCGACGGGCATGGAAGTGCAGATGCTGGACCCGCAGTGGGCGGAAATCAACGACGGTCCGGTGGAATACGCGCACGGTCATCTGTTCCCTGTCATGGGACTCGATACCGCCATCCCCGACAACCCCTCCAAAGTAGCCAAGGGAAGAAGCTATTCCCTCGAAAACAGGGTCAAGGGCACCGGGGAGTGGAACCGGTATATCGTCGCCTGTATCGACGGGACTCTGAAGCTGGCCATCAACGGGAAGTTCGTGAATGGCATCCGCTCCCCGAAACGCAAAAAGGGATATATCTGCCCCGAGTCCGAAGGGTTTGAAGTACACTTCCGGAAAATCGATATCATGGAACTGCCCGGGGGCGTCCTGGAGCCGGGACAGGCGGCGCCGGTGGTAGAGTAGGAGGCGGATTCAGCGGGAGCTGAAAAGCGCCGAACGCTCTAGAGTCGGCCGTGAAGCGGGGTAGATAGCAGAGGGAAGCGGATGGATGATGGAAAGCAGAAGGGAATAAGCAGTAAACAGTAAGCAGAAAATGGTACATGTTAAGACGGGATCCGGAGTTGAAGTTGAGACGGCTCCTATAACCAATAATTAGTAATAAATAACGAATAACGGCACGTATGAAATATCTCTATCTGGTTTGTCTTTTGGGTTTTATGGCAAGTTGCAGCCCGGGTCAGGATGATGACCGGCAGCAGGAACCGACAGCGGTCAACTATGATGAAGAAGGGTATACGCCCCTTTATGAAGACGATCTCTCCCAGTGGCAGGGACAGATTTCAGAAGATCCGCGCAAGCTCCCGGGAATACTGGATACTTTGTCAGAGGGAGGGCCCCAGGAACTTCAGGAACAGGTCGATGAGGAGACTTTTGAACACTGGTACATCCAGGATGGCATGCTTCTCTATGACGGTACGCGGGGGATCGGAAACATCGAAACCCGCAGGGAATACGGAGACTTCGAGCTGGTCCTCGACTGGAAAATCGGTCCCAAGGGCGACAGCGGTGTTTACCTGCGCAACATGCCCCAGGTGCAGATATGGGACCCGCACCACCAGGGCGTCGGATCCGGGGGACTTCATAACAACGATCCGCGTCTGGACCCGATCAAGACGGTAGACAAACCTGTCGGGGAGTGGAATACCATGCACATGAAGATGGTAGGTGATTCGGTCTGGGTTACGCTCAATGATGAACTGGTGGTGGACGGTGCTGTCATGGATAATTTATGGGCCGATTACGAGAAACCGGCCCCCGAAAAAGGCCCGATCGTGCT
>NZ_JBEPWZ010000270.1:0-4052 GCF_041642155.1 Fodinibius sp. | reverse complement strand
GTCTCCGCTTATATTCCGACGAACGTGATCTCGATTACAGACGGACAGATTTTCCTGGATACCGACCTGTTTAACTCGGGCGTTCGTCCCGCCATCGATGTCGGTACTTCGGTGTCGCGCGTGGGCGGATCGGCACAGGTCAAATCGATGAAGAAACTGGCCGGAACGATGAAGCTGGATCTGGCACAATACCGCGAGCTTGAAGCATTTGCCAAGTTTGGTTCCGATCTGGATCCTTCCACGCAGCGGCAGCTGAAACGGGGGGAGCGAACCGTTGAACTTCTGAAACAGGATATCTACCAACCGCTTGCAGTTCAGGAGCAGATTGCCCTGCTGAAAATAAACAGTGAGGGCCTACTGGAAGACCTGGCCGTGGATCAAATTCGGGAATTCGAAGAAAATTATCTTGAGACGGTAAACGTGAAGTTTGATGATGAGATGGCAGACTTGGCAATATCCGGTGAACTGGATGATGAGTTCGGGGAGAAACTCCTGAAAACGGCCCGAACCATAATCGATCAAATGACAGTCTCTGACGACTCCTAAATTATGGCGAACCTTCGAGACATACGAAACCGTATTGAATCCGTAAAAAATACGCGTCAGATTACCAAGGCCATGAAAATGGTGGCGGCCGCGAAATTGCGGAAGGCACAGAATCGCATCATCGCTACACGTCCGTACGCCGCTAAAATGAAGGAGATTGTAGCCCGGTTGGTTAACGATGCCTCCGAGGAGTATCAGTTGCTCAGAAAGCCGGAGACCACCGACGAAGTACTCCTTATCATTATCAGTTCGGATCGCGGGTTATGTGGAGCTTTTAATAATAACTTGTTTAAAATGGTTGAAAAAACCATTGAAGAAGATTATCTAAAATACAAGAAGGAGGGGACGCTTTCGCTTGTGTGCGTGGGGAGGAAAGCAATCAAGCATTTTGGAAAGCGTAACTATAACATTGTCGCTGAATACCCGAACTTCTTTGACGAAGTGAAATTTCCCAAGGTGTCCGCGATCATGCGGAAAGTGATCAGACAGTTTAATGACGGGGAGTATGACGAGGTCAAAATTGCTTATAATGAGTTTAAATCCGTGATTGCCCAGAATAGAATTGTAGAATCTGTGTTACCCATTGAACCGGAGTCTCTGGTGAAGGAAGATAAAGAAATTGGTGCGCAGAAGGAGTATATTTACGAGCCGGATGTAGATGAAATCCTTAAAAGGTTACTACCTTCTCACTTGAACTTACAGCTTTGGAAGGCTATCCTTGAGTCGAATGCGGCCGAGCAGGGCGCACGAATGACGGCCATGGATAACGCAACGGAGAACGCCAACGAACTTCAGGAAGATCTTGAGCTCGAATACAACCGTGCTCGCCAAACTGCCATTACCACGGAAATTTCAGAAATTATTTCGGGTGCACAGGCGCTTGAAGATGCCTGATTGAAATACAATCTTTCTCTTATCACCCTATAGCTATAGGAGGGATGGCAGAGTGGTCGAATGCGGCGGTCTTGAAAACCGTTGAGGCCTTATGGTCTCCGGGGGTTCGAATCCCTCTCCCTCCGCATTTAAGCCCTTCAGAAATGACTGAAGGGCTTTTTTTTTAAATAAAAGAGACGGTTGAACGTTAATCACGCAAATGTTTATTGAATAGGATTCCTCGCCATGAAAAAATCTATAGTTGTCTTATCCCTGCTTCTCCTGGGTTGTTCGGTGGGAGCTTATGCACAGGATACGGTTCGGGTATCGTTGCAAGAGTTTATTGACCGGGGGATGGAGAATGCGGGACAGCTTAAATACGAGCGCCAAAAAGTAAATATTGCTGAAAACCAGGTTTCCCAGGCAAATGCAAAAAGATATTTACCTGAATTCAATCTGAGCACGCAGCACGGGGTGGTCCCCGGGGTGACAAGTAGCACCGATCTCTCCGAGGATGAATATTATCTGGATCCCAACCTGGAAAATGACTGGGAGGACTGGGCGGTCTTTACCCGTGCTGAAGTGAATGCTGCCCAGCCACTCTTTACCTGGGGGGCGCTGAGCAATGTCGTCAAGGCAGCCGAATCTGCGGCCGTAGCAGCTAAAGAGCAGTTTGAACAGCAGCAGGCCGATCTGAAAGTACGTTTGGTTGAGCTCTACCAAAGTCATTTGCTGACTCAGGAAATCATGCGACTGCTTGACGAAGCGACGGGTACCATTAACGATATAGAAAAGCAGCTGGAAGAAAAGCAGGAAGAGGGGGCCGAAGATTTTGATGAATCGGACTTTTTCAAATTTAAGATTTTTAAATCCGAGTTTGCCACTCGGGCCACCGAGGTCCAGGAGAGCGCGGCCATGACTCGCCGCATCTGGGATTACGTCATGCAGTCGGAGGAAGGCACGGTATATTTGCCTGAAACGCGGTTTTTGGATCCGGTACCTGAGGAACTGAAAGAGATTGATTTCTACCGGATGAATGCCATTAAGCAGCGATCGGAAGTTAAGGCTATCGAAGCGGGCATTGATGCAGCGGAGTACGGGCTGAGAGCCCAGAAAAGTCAGACCCTGCCCGCCCTGGTCCTTGGACTGAGAGGAAGTTTTGCCAACACACCCAACCGTCCCCGGCAGAGTAATCCTTTTATTATCAATAATTCCAATTATCTCTCTGCGTCATTCGGGCTGGTTATTCGCCAGAATCTGGATTTTTTAAGCATCAACGCTGACATTGAGAGAAGACAACTGCAACACCGGCAGGCAAAATATTTAAAGGAGGCAGCCGTTGATGGTATCGTATTGGAAATCAATGAAATCTATAAAGAGGCTTCCTTGTCGAAGGTAAAAGTTGAGAATACCGACGAAGCTCTTGTTACCAGCAAAAAATGGTTGCGACAGGAACAATTGGATTACGACTTTGGTATAGGAGACACAAAAGATCTAATTGACGCCATGCAAAAAGAGCTTGAGCTGCGTGTAAAGATGAAGCGCGATATCTTTGAGCTCAATAAAAATATGATTCAACTATATCGGAAGTCAGGATTACCGATAACACAAATGTTTAATAATGAAGAATGATATGAATTATTTTTATACCATCTCCCTCGTATTCCTAATGAGCCTGTTCAGTTTTTTGCTCATTCTTCCGGCAGAAAGTTTTGCCCAGCAAAGTGAAGGTGCTGTCAGGCAGTTGCTGGAAGATCGTGACGAGGAGATCAAAGAGCTCTTGGGTCCCAGGGGCACTGAATACACCCAGGAACAGCGCGAAAAGCTTAAAAATATTATAAACGGGGTTATTGACTACCGGGCTATGGCTCAGTTCGCACTGCAGGATACCTACGATGCGCTTTCGGAAGAAGAGCGGGAAGAGTTTGTAGATCTTTTTTCAACGATTATTCGGGATCAATCCCTGAATAAACTGGATATTTACCGGGCAGAGGTGAAGTATGAGGATGTATCGGTTGAGGGAGACGAAGCCGAGGTACGGACCATGGCCCAGCTGGAGGACGTGCGTACCCCCGTGGGATATACCATGAAGTATACCGACAACAACGGGTGGGTGATGACCGACATGATCATTGATGACGTTTCCACGGCAGCGTCATATCGACGGCAGTTTCAAAATATCATTCGAAAGAAAGGATATGATTCGCTCCTCGAAACCCTTCGAAAACGGGCAGCGAAATAAATAGGTTTATTAATACGCAATAATACTTGTATATTTGCTCCAAAAATAAGATAAACAGAGCTTATGCTGCGATCGGTTCAACAGAAAAAGTTAGCCTCTCAGGGATATGTCTATACCACTTACGGTCATCCCCGGTATCTCAGACACGCTGTTGCCTCGGTTGTGTCGCTGCGCCGGTACGATGAAGAGCGTCCCGTCGCCCTGGTCTGTGAGGAGAAGCATAAAAAGATTCTGGAAGAATTTAACCTGAGCAGTATTTTTGACGTCGTCCACGTGATGTCGCCAGACCGGGCTTCTATCGTGGGATTCAAGCATAACATCCACGAATATATGTTTTTCGAGAAGAATATTTTTCTCGACAGCGATATCATATGGTGTAAAAATCCCGACA
>NZ_JBEPWZ010000269.1:0-4052 GCF_041642155.1 Fodinibius sp. | reverse complement strand
GGGGGACGCGAGAACCGGCTGTAAATAGGCTTGTCTGAGCAACCACAGGGAGCGATTTTTGCCTTTTTACAGGTTTGAGCGGACGCCGCACCGGCGAAGAACCCTCGGCCGGCGACGTTTTTGGGTTCCGTTTTTGGGTCGTTTAAAAATGGAACGAGAACTATTGTTAATCATAGCTATAAAACCCTTCGCCCGTTTTATCCCCCAACCTGCCGGCGTCCACCATCTTCACCAAGAGGGGACACGGCCGGTATTTGGGATCCTTAAAACCATCGTGCAGCACGTTTAATATATCAAGACACACATCCAGTCCGATGAAGTCCGCCAGCCGGAGCGGTCCCATCGGATGCGCCATACCGAGCTTCATCACCTGATCTACCTCTTCGGGCTCGGCCACGCCCTCGTACACGCAGTATATGGCCTCGTTGATCATCGGCATCAGCACGCGGTTGGACACAAACCCGGGGTAGTCGGACACTACCACCGCATTCTTGTCCAGCCGTTGCGCCGTCTTCTCAATCACTGCCACCGTCTCGTCACTGGTTTGCAACCCCTTTACCACTTCCACCAGCTTCATCACCGGAACAGGATTAAAAAAATGCATTCCGATGAATTTGTCGGCCCGCGAGGTCGTAGCCGCCAACCTGGTAATGGATATGGAAGAGGTATTGGAAGCCAGGATCGCCTCGCCGGGAGCGGCCTTGTCGATCTCGGAAAACAGTTCTCTCTTGAGATCAAAATTTTCGGGCACCGCCTCTACGACCAAATCAACCTCACCTACTGCTTTTGCAGTATCCGTAAACGTGACGATACGATCCAGCGTCTCTTCTTTCCGGGTGGCATCGATCTTCTCCTTGCCAACCATGCGATCCAGGTTCCCGGTAATCGTCTCTAACGCTTTATCAGCCAGCTCCCGGTTTCTTTCCACCAGGTGGATGGTGATACCATGCATCGAAAAAATGTGTGCAATGCCGTTGCCCATCGTGCCACCGCCGATGACCGCTGCTTTGCTGATTTTTTTCATATCCGGTCTGTTTTTAAGGTTCCGATCCCGCTTAACCCGGATTATTCACCAAGAAATTCGGTTGGGGGCGAGGCAACATTGGACCGGGAAATAATCCGGGTTGAGCAGGATCTATATCTATGTATATCTATGCAGAGGGTATCGAATTTTGCCGGCATTATCAATAGCTGAGGGCGTCTTATATATGTATATATATGCCCCTTCCTTTTCCATAACGGTTACCGGAGAATTGAACACATGGCTTGCCAGGTGTGTTAACTACAAAACACTACATACTCCAACAACCCTTTTTCTATGTCGCTGCATTCAAAAATGTCCTGTAAAAAAACCATTTCATTTTTAGAGCCTGCTTGTCAGCACTTTCCGAAAACCATTTTTAGCGTTATTGATTAATCACTATGTTTGCTACTTTTCCGGTTAACGTAAATGACAGATCATTTCCATGAAAAAAATCTTGGGCGTGCTGCTCGGGTTGTTCCTCTTTATAGCGGGTATCCTTGGCATTGGCATGTACTGGACCTTCTACCAGCCGCTGCCCGACTACAATGCTACGCTGGAACAGCCGGAACTCCGGCAGCCCGTCAACATCCACTGGGATAGCTACGGCGTCCCCCACATTTACGCTCAAAATAAAGAGGATTTGTACTACAGCCTGGGCTATGTGCATGCCCAGGATCGACTCTGGCAGATGACCGTATCGCAGATGGCCGCAGAGGGACGCTTCGCGGAATTCCTGGGCGGGGACATGCTTTCCGTGGATATCATGCAGCGGACCATAGGGTTCCGTAGAATGGCGGAAAAAATCGAAGCGACGCTTTCGGATACGACCATGCGCTATCTCCAAGCCTACTCCGACGGCGTCAATACCTATAGCCGGCAGCATTCGAATAGTCTGCCCATCCAGTTTTCGCTGGCGGATATGGAGCCGATTCACTGGACTCCCACTCACTCCATCGCTCTTTCCCGGCTGATGGCCTGGGAATTAAACCTGGCCTGGAAGTCAGAGCTGACCTATGCTTATCTTTCTGAACAGCTTCCGCGGGAAAAATACCTTCAAATTCGTCCCGATAACCGCTTTTTACCGGAACCGGTCTCTCCAGATACGGCGGATACATTAACGGCGGCCCTCCTTCCCCTGTTGGAAATCGATCAGCAGCTCCGCAAAATCACCGGCTCCAGGGGCAGCCACCAGGGAAGCAACGCCTGGGCCGTCAGCGGAGAAAAGTCTTCCACCGGGGCCCCTCTTTTGGCCGGCGACCCGCACCTGGGACTCAGTATCCCGGGCAAGTGGTACGAGGTGCATCTGAATGTGGAGGGACAAAATCTTTCCGGGGCTTCGATCCCGGGGGCTCCCATGCTGGTAGTGGGACAAAATGACCACCTGGCGTGGTCGATGACCAATATCATGCTTGACGATACGGACTTTTTCGAGGAGGCCGTAAATTCCCATAATGATCACCAGTTTGTACTTGATACGCTTGCGGGAGAACCGCTGTATGAAAATTTCACCCTTCAGCGCGAAGTCATCAGCATTAAAAACCGGGATGATACGGTCTTTACGCGTCGCCTGACCAACCACGGTCCCGTCATTTCGGATATACATCCCGACCAGGAGATTACGGAAGACCGTGTTATTGCCATGAAGTGGACCGGGCATGAAGTCAGCCGGGAGATTGAAGCACTCCTTTCCATGAACTGGGCCCAATCATTTGATGAATTCCAGGAAGGAGCCCGCGATTTCAAAGTACCGGGACAAAATGTTATCTATGTCGACCGGGAGGGAACCATTGCCCAGCTCTCCCTGGCAAATGTGCCTCTCCGAAGCGGTAATCCTATTTCCCTGCGCGAAGGATGGGACCCTTCCCGGGACTGGCAGGAATATGTCGCCTATGAAGAGCTGCCCTCGGTCATCAATCCCGATCGCAACTGGATTGCCAATGCCAATAATCCACCTGCCGGCGACGATTACCCGTACTATCTCTCCGTTTACTGGGAGCCCGATGCCCGGTATGAACGGATCCGTCAGTATTTAACGGAATATGAACAGCTTTCGCCCGAAACCTTCCGGCAAATGCAGTATGATTCCCGCTCGCTTTATGCCCGGGATATCACCCGCAGCATTTTGCCGGTTCTAAAGCTGAACGAGGAGCAGTTTGAAACTGTCATCTCGTACCTGGAAAACTGGGACTACTCCTACGAAGCCTCCGAAACGGCTGCCTCCATCATCGATGTATTTCTGATTCATCTCGCTGAAAATACATTGGAGGATGACCTCTCGGAATCGGTTTACCAGAAGTTCATACGGTTTTCAGCTCTCCCTGAGCGGACCTTGCTGCGGCTTCTGCGCGACGACGGCTCCCTTTTCGATGATGTTACGACCGCGGGACGGGAGACAAGGGCGCAGATGATCACACAAAGTATGAAGGAAACAATTTCATTTCTACGGGAACAATTTGGAACGGAGCCCTTCGAGTGGCGCTGGGAACAGCTCCATACGTTAACCCTCCGCCCTCCCCTGTTCGGGGAAGCCGCTAAGTCGCACACGGCGCCAACCTCCCTGAAACTTATTGTCCGTAACCTGTTGAACCTGGGTCCCTATCCCGTGAAGGGGCATGGCATGAGTATCAACAATGGAGAATACAGCTGGAATGAACCGTACGAAATGATTTTAGGTCCCTCTCTCCGGCGAATTATTGATTTCTCAAATACGAATTACAGTTTATCTGTTCTTCCCACAGGCCAATCCGGCAACCCGTTCTCCACCTACTACGGAGATCAAACCGAAGATTGGCTCAACGGCCAATATAAATTTCTGTACCAGGACAGTACCCTTTTTAATGAGACGCAGTACAATACCATGAGGCTTGTACCGGAACGGTAGAAAGAAATACATTGCTCAGTCAAAAAAAATAAAAACGTTGACTTGACAGCAGCTTTCAGCTATGTTATCCGTTAACGTCTAAGAACCAATTGACCGATGCATTTACCACAATTTAACCGATACCACCAGGGGGTGTACGTCACGCTG
>NZ_JBEPWZ010000268.1:0-4073 GCF_041642155.1 Fodinibius sp. | reverse complement strand
CTCCCAGGGAGAACTGATTGTGGGCTTCAACTACCGCTACAGCCCCCACCACACCAAGCTGAAAGAGATGCTGACCAACCGGCGCGTGGGGAAAATCACGTCGGTGGACTTCCACTGGTACCTGAACACCTACCACGGGGCCTCCTACTTCCGGCGCTGGCACGGCATCACCGCCAGCGGGGGGACGCTGCTGGTCCACAAAGCCACCCATCACTTCGACCTGCTGAACTGGTGGCTCGATTCCGACCCGGTGGAAGTCTACGCCGAGGGCGCCCTGGAGCATTACGGCAGCAATCACCCCTTCCGGGGCAACAAGTGCCGGACCTGTCCCCATAAGGACAAGTGCGATTTCTACTGGGATATCACCCAGAACGATACCTATATGGACCTGTACGTAGCCAACGAGGAGCATGACGGGTATATCCGGGACAACTGCTTGTGGCGCCACGAGATTGACATCTATGATAAAATGTCGGTGCAGGTGAAATATGCCAACGACGTGCAGGTGAATTACTCGCTGACGACCTACTCCCCCTACGAAGGAATGAAGATCGCCTTTAACGGCTTTGACGGACGCATTGACGCCTGGCACGGGATCCCGTGGCGCGAGGATGAAAAAATAAGCCAGGCCGAGCTGCACGAGCAGGAGATGTCGCAGGAGGAGCGCGAAGAAGCGGCCGACTATGAAGAAATCATGGTAATGGACAACTTCGCCAGCCAGTACGAGCATATCAAAGTGCGCCAGGAAAGCGGGGGACACGGCGGCGGTGACGTGCGGCTGCAGGACCAGATTTTCCGGAACCCGGAGATGGACGATCCGCTGAAGCACGCGGCGGGCAAGCGGGACGGGGCGATGTCGATCCTGGTGGGCATTGCCGCCCGCAAGAGCATCGAGTCGGGCGAGCCGGTCCGCGTCGAAGACCTGACCTCCCTCACCCCGCATCCCACAAGGGGCGCGTAGGAAGGGACAGACCGTGGCTTTTTTCTGTTTTTTAATAACCAGGTGGCCTGATCCACCTGCTCCCGGTCGGGAACACATACCATTTGCGAAGCAAAGTGGAATTGCTGCCTCGAGGACTCGGCCCCGGGGTGGTTTCATCCAACCAAATGACGAGTAATGAAAAATGTACGTTTAAAAGATATTGCAAAACGGCTGGACCTAACGAAAGTTAGCGTTTCGAAAGCACTGAGAGATCACTCGGATATTTCTGAAGAGACCAAAAAAAGGGTGAAGGAAATGGCCCAAAAGATGGGGTATCGTCCCAATCTGGTGGCCCGCTCCCTTACCTCCCAAAAATCACAAACCATAGGTGTTATAGTACCCAAAATCGCCCACTCCTTTTTTTCTTCAGTCATTGAGGGGATCTACCAGGCCGCCCTCGAAAGTGAGTACGAAGTGATTCTTGGCGTATCGATGGAGGACGCTAAGCTGGAACGCAAGCATATTGAATCGATGCTTGACATGAGAGTGGAGGGCCTGTTGATTTCTGTTTCCGAAAAAACAGCCAGTGTCGAAGATTTTGATCTCGTCAAGGGTTTGGACACTCAGCTGGTTTTTTTTGACAGGGGTTTTACGGGGTCGGATTACACCTATCTTAAAGTGGAAGACCGGGAGGGGGCCCGGAAGGGGGTGCGTCATATGATAGTAGAACACGGTTATGAGAGAATTGCACACCTGTCGGGCTACCTGAGTGTGGAGATCGGAAAAGACCGGCGCCTTGGTTACGAGGATGCCATGTCCGCAGCGGGACTGAAGGTTGATGATAACGCCGTCGTTGAAACGGGATTCAGTGAAGATGATGGATATAAAGGATTCGCAAAACTGATGGAACAATATGGCAAACCGGAGGCCGTGTTTTGCGTGACCTACCCGGTGGGACTGGGAGCGCTTAACTACATGAAAGACCATGATATGAATCCCGCAGAAACAGCTATTCTTTCTTTCGGAAGCAGCGAGTTTAACCAATATCTTGCTCACCCCTTCACCTGTATTGACCAGTCTACCTTTGAACTGGGATACAGCGCTTTTGAACGATTAATTATGGAGATAGAGTCGGAAGATGGCGTACCTCCGGAACTAATCTCCCTGCAAACGGGGATCCTGAACTAAGAAATATAATTGGCTGGTCGGCTTCTGATCCCATTGTTTCAGGGGAGACAAACAGTAGAAGTTCAGCTGTTATAATAGGTTTAATTTAAAAGTAATAGAGAATATTCTGGGATAGTTGAAAGGGATAAGCTTTTACTACATTTCATTATTTTCCGGGCTGGTCCGATGCGATTATTATTGGCCGGTTACATAATCCTTGATCAATGAAGAACAAGAGACTACTATTCCATCGGCATGAACGGGCCATTGGGTGCTGTCGCAGCGCCGGTATCTGGATCCTGTTGATCATCGCAGCCGCCTGTAGTTCCTCCCCCGAACTCGAATGGCGTCAGGAGCGGGCCTATCGCTGGGCTGACATACCCTCCGGTCCGGCGGACCACTATGGGTTCGAATTACAGTCCCCCTCCCAGACAGGCATTACCTTCAGTAATACGATGACCGAGGAGGAGCTGGCCGACAACCGCCACTATTTGAATGGTTCGGGAGTGGCCGCAGGCGATGTAGACGGGGATGGGCTCGTCGACCTGTATTTTGCGGGTTTGAAAGAGGATAACAAGCTATATAAAAATGTGGGAGGGATGCAGTTTGAGGACATTACGAATAAAGCCGGGGTAGCTCATGCCGGTCATTATTCGACGGGAGCCGTTTTGGTGGATGTCAACGGAGATGGACACCTCGACCTCCTGGTGAGTTCTATATACAAGGATAATACGCTGTATATGAATGACGGGAAGGGTAATTTTGAGCTACACGAGAACAGCGGGCTGGGAGCGGGAGAGGGCAGCAGCACCATGACACTGGCCGATATTGACGGGGACCGGGACCTGGACCTGTATGTGGCAAAATACAAGGAAAAGTCGGTCAAGGATATCTATTCCACAGAGGAGCTATCCTGGGATAATATCTTAAATGAACCCTATAACCAGCAGCAGCAGAGTGGGCCTTTTTCCCTTACTCCCCCTTTTGACGATCACTACCGCATTTTCATGACGGAGGATAATCGCCTGGCCGGCCTGGCCGAAACGGGCGAAGAGGATGCTTTATATCTCAATAAGAATGGCGTTTTCAAAAAGGTATCAAATACAAATGAGCGGTTCCTGGATGAGCAGGGGAACCCGCACGGGCTGCCCCCTGACTGGGGACTGACCGCTAAATTCCAGGATTTGAACGGGGATGGAAAGCCCGACCTCTATACCTGCAACGACTTTTTCACCAAAGACCGGGTATGGATGAACCGGGGCGGGGGCACGTTCAGGCTGATAGAAAAATGGGCCGTTCGAAACCTGAGCTTCGCGTGCATGGGCGTCGACTTTTCGGATATCAACCGGGATGGGGAGCTGGATATATTTACGGCCGAAATGCTCAGCTCCGAGCACAGGGAGCGGCTGCGCCAGGTAGGTTCGGACGACCCCAACCCCGAACAATTCAGGGAAACTACTGCTCGTCCCACCAATAACCGGAATTCGCTGTACCTCAAACGAGAAGACCTCACCTATGCGGAGATAGCATACCTGAGCGGCGTGGAGGGGACGGGCTGGTCGTGGGATGCCACCTTTATGGATATTGACCTGGATGGATACGAGGATCTTCTCGTGAATAACGGGTATATGTATCATATCCTGGATATGGATGCACAGGTGAGCATGATGCGCAAGGAGAGAAATATGGACGAACACTTCACGGAATTTATCCGCGGGGCACCCTCCCTGGAACTGCGAAACCGGATTTTTATGAATAACGGTGATTTGACCTTCCGGGAGGAAGGCTCGGATCTGGGTGTTGAGGAAACCGATATTTCACATGGCATGGCCGTGGCCGACCTGAACAACGACGGAGCACTGGACCTGGCCATTAACCGCATGAACAAAGAGGCCGCCGTTTATGAAAATATAACTGAAGCCCCCCGTATTGCCGTCCGGTTAATCGGGGAAGCACCGAATACCCAGGGGATAGGTGCAAAAAT
>NZ_JBEPWZ010000267.1:0-4168 GCF_041642155.1 Fodinibius sp. | reverse complement strand
CCGTGGCCGGCAGCGGATGTGTTACCTCAAAACCGGCAGAACTGGAAACGTATATCTATACCGCCGAACATTTCACGGAGCCCGGCAGCTTTACCTCCGGCGCCGAAGGGCCGGCCGTGGACGGCGATGGAAACCTGTATGCGGTTAACTACGACCGGCAGCATACGATCGGCAAGGTTACGCCGGGGGGAGAAGCCAGCGTATTCGTGGAATTGTCCGACGAAAGTATTGGCAACGGAATAAGGTTCAACAGCGAGGGGGACATGCTGATCGCAGATTATGTGAATCACAACATCCTGAAGGTCGATATGGACAGCAGGGAGATCAGTACCTATGCGCATGAACCGGAAATGAATCAACCCAATGATATCGCTATTGGAGCGAATGACATCCTGTATGCGAGTGACCCGAACTGGAGTGAATCCACGGGACAGCTGTGGCGGATCGATCCCGACGGCACGACCACCCTCCTGGAAAAAGATATGGGCACCACCAACGGCATTGAAGTCAGCCCGGATGAACAGACGCTGTACGTCAATGAGTCGGTGCAGCGAAAGGTATGGGCGTATGATCTGTCTGAGGAAGGGGCGATTAGCAACAAGCGGCTGTTCATTGAATTTTCTGGCAACGGACTGGATGGCATGCGTTGCGATGCCGATGGCAACCTGTATATTACCCGCCACGGGAAGGGGACGGTCGTAAAGGTCTCCCCGGAAGGCGAAGTGCTGCTTGAAATACCAATGGTCGAAGGTAAAAATACCACCAATCTTGCATTCGGCGGACCGGAAGGCCGGACCGTGTACGTGACGGTTGCCGATGCAGGCAATATCCAGTCGTTCCGGGCAGAGCAGCCGGGGCGGAGCTGGACGCTGAAAAACAACTGACAGGAAGAAGTTTCCCCGGTAAATATAAATACGCATTACGGATCACATGTCAGGGCTCTTAAGGAGTTTGTCCCTCTGAACGCTGCATGCTGTTTATTCTGCCCGGGGAGTCCCTCCTGGAGAAGAGAACCGGCGGACCGGCGCTTTACCATGGTACCAGTTTTTGTGAGTTACCGAAATCAATCAGAAGCAGTATGGTGCATAGTGCAGGGATAAACAGGATACTTTAGACGTATAAAAAACAAACGCTTAACTTACATTTACATTAAATACCAAATCACACAATTATGGATTTTTCAAATAAAAACCAATCGCGACGCTCCATCATTAAATCGTTATTTGCGGGACTGCTGACCGGCGTGGCCGGCATGTTCGGGGTGGCCCAGGCGGCGCCTTCGGATAAAAAGGACCGCTCGATCAAACACATTCCTGCCTCGGATGCCGGGGGACAGGAGGTCCCGCTTTTTTCAGGATCGGTTACCCACGAGGGACTCGTATACATTGCGGGCAAAGGGTACCACGAAGAGGGAGATATCACCAAGCATACGACGGAGGTGCTTAACTCGCTGGAGGAAGAGCTGGAAAAGGCCGGCTCGTCGATGGACCGCGTGCTGAAAGTGAATGTCTATTTGGCCGACCTCGACGATTATGATGAGATGAATGACGCCTACCGGGGACGTTTTGGCGACAGTCCTCCCGTGCGTACGACGGTGGCCACCTACGGCGGGGTTCCCGGGGACTCACTGGTGGAAATCGACTGCATCGCGGCTTTAAACGAGTAATGGCTCCATGAGTACGTGATCCCGACTACACTGGATCCCTTCTGTTGGTACCTTTTTTACCGTGATACATCCTACACGACCTTTTATAACTATTAACCAATGATCAGTGATGGAAACAATAAAAACCGCAGTATATGACAATCGCATGGGAACCGGCATCACCGGTTTCGCGGCGATCACCAGAATAGCGCTGCTGGGATGGATGCTGATTGCTTTCAGTTCCGTCCTTCAGGCCCAGTCCTATGACCTCCTGCTGAAAGGCGGACATGTTATCGATCCCAAAAATGAGGTTGACGAGCCGATGGATGTGGGTATCAGTGATGGAAAGATCGTGGAAGTGGCGCCTTCCCTCTCACCGGGGGAAGCCGAAAAAGTAATTGATGCCGCAGGCCTGTATGTGACGCCCGGCCTCATCGACATTCACGGGCACCACTATCACGGCACCGAGCCGGATGCATACCTGAGCAACAGCTTTACGGCTCTCCCCCCCGATGGTTTTACCTTCCGGGCCGGGGTCACTACAGTAGTGGATGTAGGGGGCGCCGGGTGGCGTAACTTTGACCATTTTAAGAAGCAGGTCATTGACCGCTCGAAAACCCGCGTCCTGTCGTTCCTTAATATCATTGGCAGCGGCATGAAGGGGGGCGCTATTGAGCAAAATAATAACGACATGGACCCGAAGATGACCGCCCTGGTGGCCCGGCAGTATCCCGAGGTAGTGGGGGTAAAAATCGCTCATTACCGGGGGCATGAGTGGGAGCCGTACGAGCGGGCGGTGGAGGCCGGCGAGCGCGCGGACGTACCGGTGATGGTTGACTTCGGGGGAGCATCGCCTCCGCTGCCGCTGGAGAAGCTGCTGCTGGACGTACTGCGACCCGGTGATATCTACACCCATATGTATGGGGGCGGCAGTGATGTGCACGGGGGACGTCAGTCCGTGATTGACGAGAACAACGAGCTCCGGGCGGGCATGGTGGAAGCCCGGGAGCGGGGCATTGTCTTTGACGTGGGCCACGGCGGGGGCAGCTTTTTCTACCCGGTAGCCATTCCGGCCTTCGAGCAGGGACTGCGTCCCACTACGATCAGCACGGACCTGCATACCGGCAGTATGAATGACGGGATGAAGAACATGCTGAATGTGGTCTCGAAGATGATGGACATGGGCATGTCGCTGCAGGAGGTGATCGAGGCTTCGACATGGACCCCGGCGCAGGTCATCCAGCGCGAGGAGCTGGGGCACCTGAGTGAGGGGGCGGTAGCCGACGTGGCCGTCTTCGGCATGCGGGAGGGGGATTTCCGTTTTGTGGATTCCAGTGAAAACTTCAAGCCGAATGGCACCAGAAAACTGGAGACGGAGTTGACCATCCGGGAAGGGGCGGTGGTCTACGATCTCAACGGCCTGGCGGCAACGCCGTGGGATGATGATGAAGAATGACAGAGGATTTTTGGGATTCATACATGTTCCGTCACCCGGAACGCCGGTTAACTTTTTCCTGAAGTCAATGGCTGAGAACCCTTTGGATCCTGCCCGGGTTTTAACGGCTTATTATCCTGGATCGAGGTATACGGACAAAAGGAACAATAAACTGTTTTTACATTGAGATTTGCCCGCAAGACCCATTAGAATTTAAAACATAGCAATACTAATAAAAGAACATTGTTTTTATGAAGATACGCGTGTTGATTTGGACCTTATTCATGTCGCTGCTGCTGGGTATGTCGGCCGCGGGACAGTCGCCGGGGAACGATCATCTGGTAGCCTCCCAGGAGGATATTCTGTTTTACACCTCCGCGTGGGAGGGTGAGCGGATGCCGGACGGGCGCCCCGATGTTTCGCAGGACCTGCTGGAACGGCTGAAGAATATCAGAATAGAAGATGCCTGGCAGTATTTATATGAACAGGGCTATCACAACCAGTATGAAGGCGGCTGGAAAAAACTCCATCCCGACCAACCCATCGTGGGACAGGTGCTGACGGCCCAGTATATGCCCAGGCGCCCGGACATTATGCAGCGCCTGGAGCGCGAGGGGACCCAGGCCGGCCACGTGGGACCCATGAACACCTGGCCGATCGATATGCTCAGGGAGGGGGATGTCTATCTCGCTGATTCTTATGGGAAGATTGCCCAGGGAACCCTGATTGGGAGTAACCTGGGCAATTCCATTTTTGACAATTCGGGAAACGGCGTCATTTTTAATGGGTCGCTCCGGGATGGGGAAGACCTGGAAGAACTGGAGGGGTTCAATGCGTTTGTCCGCGACTGGCATCCGTCCTTCCTGGAAGAAACCATGCTCACGGGGATTAACGTGCCGATCCGCATCGGCAAGGTGAGCGTCATGCCGGGGGACGTGGTGCTTGCCAAAAAGAGAGGGATTGTTTTTATCCCGCCCCACCTGGTGGAAGGCATGGTCATTACCGCGGAAATTGTGAAGCTGAGAGATGAGTTTGCCCAGAAGCGCATGCAGGACGGGGTGTATACGGCGGGACAAATTGACACGGAG
>NZ_JBEPWZ010000266.1:0-4171 GCF_041642155.1 Fodinibius sp. | reverse complement strand
GGCCAGGCTCATCATCTTGACCACGATAATCAGTCCCAGCAGGAATTCGGAATCGGAATACCGGGTGATAAGCGCATATACCGCCAGGATTCCGAACCAATCCCCGAAATTGGAGACAATCTGGCTAAGCCACAACCGGCGGTAGTTCTGGTTATTCGACACCAGGTCGATATAGGGACGTATCTTCTCGAGCACTTTTGTTGTTATCTGTTATTTATTACTGGTTATTAACTCACTATTGTCTATCCCTGAATGATTAGGCTTTCGACATTCGATATTCAGACATGGGAAACTCGCTCAGGATTCAATTTTTACTTTGTTCCCGATTTCTGCGTGACGTTTCCATGCTGCAAGAGCCCTCAGCCTTAGCCTTAACCTAAACCTCAGCCTTCTCATCCCTCCCGCTTCGCTCCCCGGTACTCTTTCCAGGGGACATCCCGCCTGTCTCCTTCTCTACCTCTTCTTCGGGCCCTGTCGATGTGAATCCGGGGCCTCCAAAAACTTTCAACTTAATACTTTCTACTTTCGACTATTTAACCCCCGTGCTCCCGAAGCCGCCGGCGCCGCGCTGGGTGTCGGGCAGGTTATCTGTTTCCTCAATCCGGGCCTGGATTACGGGAGCGATCACCATCTGTGCGATACGATCGCCGTGTTCAATGACAAAGGGCTCGTTCCCCAGATTGACAGCCAGCACCTTGACCTCTCCCCTGTAGTCGGCATCGATGGTCCCCGGCGTATTCAGCATAGTGATCCCGTTCCGGTATGCGAGTCCGCTGCGGGGACGTATTTGCGCTTCATATCCCTGTGGAAGGGCCATCTGCAGCCCCGTGGGTACCAGGACACGGCTTCCCGGCTGCAGTTTAACCGGTTCCGGCAGCGCCGCCCGTATATCCATACCGGCGGCAAATTCGGATTCATAAGAAGGTAGTTGCAGGTCCCCGGCATGGGGCAGTTTTTTAAAGTATACATTCATTATTTACGCGGTTCTTTTTTGTAATCAATTAATCTAACTTTAACATTTCCGAGCCAAACCCTCGCATGTGCTTCCAGGGGGATACGCAGATCATCGGCCAGGTACCACGCCTTGAATTCCCCGCTGAAACCGAACGGGCCATCGATATCCGCATTGCCGTCGGTGTAATAGGTCGTGACTCCCTGCGGAAAGGCTTCGTACTCCCTGGTCTCTGTTTTCCGGGTATTATTGACGTCAATATATCCCTTCTCGGCCTCGAGGTATACCGGCAGGCTATAGGGCTGGTCGGTGCCGGCAAGCAGGCGGCTGTAATAAAAAATCAGCTGTCCCGATGTAGAGGGCTCCGTCAGCTCCAGCGTGTCTTCCGGCTCCCCGTCTTTCGAAAAATACACTTTCTGCCGTTCATAATCGAAGTCGTAACGCTCGGCGTTGAATTCTTCCTCATCCACATTGTCACGCCAGTAAAGCCGGGTATGGGGAAGACTGTCCGTCTCTACAAAAAAGGTATTATAATGGTTCTCCTCCCTGCCCATAAACGGGATGGACGAGTTGGAGATGATCTTCGTTCGAAGCCACCACAGATGCTCGCCTTCATAGGTCGTGTCCTGCACAATGGTCGTCTGTACTTTCCCGAGATTGAAGAAGCTGTATTTAACATTGTAGGTAAAGGTCTCTTTCCACTCCAGCAGCTCCTGCAGGGTCGGGGGACGCTCGGGATGCTGGTAGGTGGGAACGGACTCCTGTGCCTCTGCGGGGCTGACAGCCAGCAGGCTGAGCGCGCACAGGCTTAAAAAAAGGTGTTTGACAACGTGTGTCAATGGATGAGTCAATGGATGAATGGTCTTAAAGATTCTTTTTTATATAAGTAGCCAAAGTTCGATATTATTAACCGGAATTAGAAATATTATTGAAGGGTTCTTATGCCAAAATCGTTCATACAGCAAAAACTGTTGGTACGCTCATCTGCGCTGTTCTTCCTGAGCGCTATTATATGTATGGGGGCGGCCTGTTCCAAAAGTGACGACCAGAAAAGGTTTGAAGAGCAAGCCCTGAGACTCCCGGAAAACATTACGGAAACCAATGCCAGCGGACAAAAAATAGAGGACAAAGAAGATCCCGACGACTGGCGGATTAGTCCCATGTATCAGAGCCTTATTACAATTGGCAAACCTTACACACAGCTTCCGCATCCCAATCCGGTAGGATATAACGACAGACTTATCCTCGAAATCTATCTGAATAATATAGAGACATTGTCAAGTATTGAAGTATTTGCACTTAATCCGGAGAACCAGCGAACGACTTTGATTGCTGCACAAACCGACCTCTCGTCTCCTTCTTTAATAAGCATGCAGATGGACGGTCAACATATTGCAGGGTCCCCGGGGGGAAGTAATGCCTCCGGCTTATACCGAATCCTCATTTATGACGACAGAAATAATCTTATCACCTACGGAGACATCCGCGTTCAATAGTTGTTATATAGAAACAGTCGCTCTATCTTCAAACTTTTAAGAATCTACTATCATGAGCAAGCGAAAAATCTCCAAATCCGAGCGAAAGGTACTGGAAAAGCTAATTTTTCCCGAGCGGTTCCAGGTCATTATGGAAGAAACGGGTCACCTCTACGGCGAGCTGCGCGACGATCTGATCAACCTGCTCAGCTTTGGCTTTGTGGAGGCCTATGAACGAAATGGCTCCCAAATTACGTTAACCACCTTCTACGATTCCGACCACCTGCAGGACTTTACCTTCCGCGCAACCAGCAAGGGGCTTACAGAAATCAAATCGCACTAATTTATTGATCCATTTATGAAGTTCGAAGCCCGTATCCATGAAAGTGAACAAGCTGTTGAGCTCGAACTGAAGGAAGAGCACGGGGAAGCCCATTTCCAGGATGAAATTCTCTCCTATGAGTTCGGTCGCCAGTCCAACGGACGATACCTGCTGCGGACGGGAACAAAACTCTATAAAATTGATAACGTAGAGTACGACCAGCATACGGTTACGTTCACGCTCGACGGACACTGGTGTTCGGTGGATGTACGTGATGAGCAGGATCTGCTGCTCGACCGCCTCGGATTTAAAACAACCGGGGAAATAGGGGTGGGCGAGCTGAATGCTCCCATGCCGGGCAAAATCCTGGAGATCATGGTGGAGGAAGGCGACGAAGTGGCCCTGGGCGACCCGGTGGCCATCCTGGAAGCGATGAAAATGGAGAACGAACTCAAAGCGCCGGTCAGTGGACACATTACGATGGTGGCGGTGGCCCAGGGTGACTCTTTGGAAAAAAATGCACTAATTTTAGAAATCGAAGCAAGTGGATAAATTTATTATAGAAGGACCTACCCCTCTCAAAGGAACCATTCCCATCAGCGGGTCCAAAAATGCGGCGCTCCCTCTTATGGCCGCGTCGCTGCTGGCCGATTCGCCGACCAGAATCACGAACGTTCCGAAACTGCGTGACATCTATACGTTTAACAATGTCATTCGCGTAACCGGCACGCTGGTAACATTTGACGAGGACGAGGGCACGCTCGTTATCGATCCGGCCAACCTGGCTCACCTCGAAGCGCCTTACGAACTCGTCCGCAAGATGCGGGCCTCTTTTTATATGCTGGGCGCCCTGCTGGGGAGATACGGCCAGGCGAAAGTCTCACTGCCCGGCGGCTGTGCGTGGGGACCTCGTCCCGTCGACCTGCACCTGAACGGCATGCGCGAGATGGGGGCTGACATCAAACTGGAGGAGGGATATGTTATCGCCGCTGCGCCCAAAGAGATGGAAGGTGGCACTTTTACCCTCGAACCGAGCAGCGTCGGGGCGACTATCAATCTCGTGCTGGCTTCCGTACTGCGCGCCAAAGAATTCACTATTAAAAATGCTGCCAAAGAACCGGATGTAGTCCTTTTTTGTAAAAGGCTGGTCGAGATGGGCGCTGATATCGAGGGTATCGGCACCGACACGCTGACCATCCGGGCGGTTGATCGTCTCGAGGGCATCACGATCCGCAATGCCGCCGACCGTATAGAGACCGGCACGTTCATGATTGCCGCCGCCATGCACCCCGAATCGGAGGTGACGCTTACCGGCGTGGATGTCGACGATTTGGGACATTTCCCAGAGGCGTTCCGAACAACGGGCACGGAGCTGGCGATGAACGGAGACACCGTACACGTTAACGCACCCGAAAAACTCCA
>NZ_JBEPWZ010000265.1:0-4184 GCF_041642155.1 Fodinibius sp. | reverse complement strand
TTACCGCTCCCCCGATCTCAACGCCGATGATGTCGTAGTTCAGGTAGACCCGGAACATCGGCGTCAAAAAGGTACCCTGGATAATACGGGTGGTCCGCTTGGAGTAGGCACTGGCAACAACAGTGGTCGGCTTAAAGGTACTGACTTCCTCGGCATGGCTGGGGCCCGATAGTACCCCGATATGATCCTCAATGATTTTTCCCCGCAACACCTCGGTGAGCACCTGCGACATCGTCAGAAACGTCTTGTTTTCAATGCCTTTGGCTACGCTGACAATAATTTCATTGCCGTTGAAAAAAGGCTTAATGCGTTCGGCCACCCCGCGCATGACGTGAGACGGCGTGGCAAAAACAACCATCTCGGGATCGTCAAGACATTGCTCCAGGTCGGTATAACAGGTTACGGAATCCGGGAGCGTAACGTTCGGAATATAATCCGGGTTGCGGTGATGCTTGTTTATGCCATAAGCCACTTCCGATTCCCGCGCCCAAAGCTGTACCTTGTTGCCGGCCCGGGCCAGCACAACAGACAGGGCCGTCCCGAAGCTGCCGGCTCCGATGATGGTGATTTTCTTTACCTTGCTGCTACTCACGTTCCTGTTTTTTTTCTTTATTCAGCCATCCGACGGCAGGCTTAAACGACCTCACCTGGTTTTCCGTGCCCTGCAGCAGACGCCTGATATTTCCACGATGCTTGATAATGATTCCGATACCGACAATAGCGCCGAAAATGAGGATACTCCCGTCAATAGGCCATCCGAAACCGTAGCGAAGCATGACCAGCATCAGCGGGTAAATGAAAGCGGCAACCAGGGAGGCCAGCGAGACATACCGGCTGACTAACATCACGACGAGAAACACCCCGAAGGTAATGGCTACCGAAACCGGTTCGATTCCGCAAAGCATGCCGGCGGCCGTGGCCATCCCTTTCCCCCCGTCAAAGTTGGAGTAAAGGGGAAACATGTGTCCGATTACCGCTACGACGCCGCATACGATACGCAAAAAAGGGTCCACATCCCAAAAGGGAAACAGTGATACCGGTCCGGCACCGATATGGTAAGCAAGCTGGCTGATCCACAGGGAACTTACGAAACCTTTGAAAAAGTCAATTGTCAACACAGCCACACCGGGCCGCCATCCCAAGAGCCGAAAGGTATTGGTTGCACCGGCATTTCCGCTGCCGTGGTTGCGGATGTCAACGCCCTTGACCAGCCGGCCTACCCATATGGATGAGGGGATCGAGCCGACCAGATAACTCAATAGTATAACAACACCCAGTGCAAGCATATATTTCGGTTAAGTGAGAAATGGCAATCTCTTGCAATATAATAAGTAAGAGATCAATAGTAATGGTCGAGCATCAATTATCAAAAAAAATCCGGGTACTATCTATAGATGGCGCTCGGCGTGATAGGAAGACCGGACCAGCGGGCCGCTTTCGACATGCTCAAGTCCCAATCCTTCGCCAATCTCTTTGTATTCGGCAAACCGATCTGGATGCACCCACTCTTCAACGGGTTGATGCATCTTCGTTGGCTGCATGTACTGACCGATCGTCAGTACATCAACGCCGTAGTCCACGCAGTCCTGCATGAGCTCGATCACCTGCTCGCGCTTTTCTCCGAAGCCGACCATAATCCCGGTCTTTGTGCGAAGTCCCTGATTTTTACTGCGTTGAAGAAGCTCCAACGAACGCTTGTATTTCGCCTGGGGACGGATCGTGCGGTACAGGCTCGGCACGGTCTCCAGATTATGGCTCAGCACATCCGGTGGGGTATCGATCACAATCTGAAGGGCCTCCCACACACCGCGGAAATCGGGAATAAGCGACTCGATGGTTACCCCGTCGATGGCTTCGCGAAGCTGCCGATGGGTTTCGGCAAAAATGGGGGCCCCGCCGTCTTCGCGCTCATCGCGGTTGACAGAGGTTAGCACCACGTGTTGCAGTCCCATCTTTTTGGCTGCGTCAGTCACGCGCCGGGGCTCGTCCCAATCCAGTCCCTCTGCCGGACGCCCCGTCTTGACCGCACAAAAGGAACAGGATCGCGTGCATACGTCGCCCAGGATCATAAACGTTGCCGTCCCGTTGCCCCAGCATTCTCCCATATTCGGGCAGCGGGCCTCCGAGCATACCGTGTTAAGCGAATGCTTGTGAATGGTCTCCGAGACTTCCTTGAATTTTTCTCCCGATGGCAGTTTCACCCGCAGCCAATCCGGGCGCCGTTTTGTTTGTTCGTTTCGGTCTACAACGTTGAGTTCTTTTATCATGAGGATCAATCAGAAATTAAGGGGATACTGCTTTAGCGCCTGACGGCTTAAGATACGAAAATTCATGGTCCAGTTCAGGCAGGGAATCCACTTCTGTTATATGTATATCGAAAACGGCTTCGAAATGAGCGCGCAGCTGTGCCTTTACCTCTCCCTCATCCATGGGCCCGCCCAGCAGATTACGGAAACTGGTTACCGCCTTGTCGGAAATTCCACAGGGTACAATGTGATTGAAGTAGCTCAGGTCGGTATTCACGTTGAGCGCAAAACCGTGCATAGTCACCCAGCGCGAGCATTTTATGCCCATGGCACAGATTTTTTGGTCCCCCACCCACACCCCGGTCAATCCCTCGATGCGTCCGGCATTGATACCGTAGTCGGCGCAGGTGCGGATAACGACTTCTTCCAGATAGCGCAGGTACTTGTGGATATCGGTAAAATGCCGGTCCATGTCAAAGATGGGGTAACCCACGATCTGGCCGGGACCGTGATAGGTGATATCCCCCCCGCGATCAATTTCAATAAAGTCGGCCTCAATATTTGCCAGTTCAGCCATTTCTTTCAGCAGGTGAGCTTTATCACCGCTTTTGCCCAGCGTGTAGACATGCGGATGCTCCACAAAAAGCAGCACGTCATTGCTCTCCTGGCCGGACTGATAGAGCTTTTTCTTGCGCCGGGCCAGCTTTTCATCCACCAGCCGCTGCTGGATAGCGGTCTGCAGATCCCACACCGGTCGGTACGGGGCATGACCCAAATCGTAATATTCAACTTCTGCTTGCTGCATAATAAATTCAATTAGGAACTAACTGTCAGTTAAAAATCAGGAATTGAGAGATGAGTCATTCCCAATTCGTCATTCCTAATTATACCTAAATAATTATCAGCCTGATATTATACCTGCGAATATTGCTCAAGGGGCTGTTTCCAACCGTCGGTTACCATTAATTGCCCAAATGTACGCCTTCGCCGTAAGCTTCGGCCACGGCTTCCATCACGGCTTCGGACATCGTCGGGTGCGGGTGGACGGCGCTGATAATTTCATGGCCCGTCGTTTCGAGGTCGCGGGCAACCACCGCTTCCGCAATCAGTTCGGTCACGTGCGAGCCGATCATGTGGCAGCCGAGCCACTCGCCGTACTTCTCATCGAACACCACTTTCACAAAACCCTCTTCATGGCCGAGCCCCGCTGCCTTTCCGCTGGCCGAAAAGGGAAACTTTCCGACTTTGATATCGTATCCTTCCTCTTTGGCCTGTTCTTCAGTATACCCGACGGAAGCAATTTGCGGCTCGCAATAGGTACAGCCGGGGATGTTATTATAGTTGATCGGCTGCGGGTCTTCACCGGCCAGCTTTTCGACACAATAAATTCCCTCGTGCGAAGCCTTGTGCGCCAGCCACGGTCCGCCGGCAACATCCCCTATGGCGTGGATATTCTCGACGCTGGTCCGGTAGTTTTCTTTATCAATCTTGATGGTCCCTTTCTCATATTCGACCCCGATCTCATCGAGACCGATCCCTTCGACATTGCCGGTCACGCCCACGGCCGAAAGGACCACATCCGCTTCAACAACTTCTTCCTCATCGCCCGTCTTAATGGTCACTTTGACTCCGTCGCCGTTTTCCTCAACCTGCTCTACGGTACTGCCTGTGCGGACGTCAATGCCTTTTTTCTTATAAATTTTGCCGAGTTCTTTTCCGATATCCTCGTCTTCAACCGGCACCAGCGAATCCTCCAGCTCAACAATTGTGACCTCCGTGCCGATGGTGTTATAGAAGTAGGCAAATTCAATGCCGATAGCGCCGGCCCCGATCACGACCATTTTCTCCGGCTGCTCTTCCAGCTGCATCGCTTTCTCATAATCGATAACCATTTCACCGTCGATTTCGATGTTCGGCAGCTGACGGGCCCGCGCTCCC
>NZ_JBEPWZ010000264.1:0-4207 GCF_041642155.1 Fodinibius sp. | reverse complement strand
GTCCTGGAACTGGCGCAACTTTCGAAGAATGACCGAGTGTCCCAGGTGAAGGTCGGGACGTGTGGGGTCGCATCCCAGCTTTATTTTGAGGGGTTGATTTTCCTTTTTTGAATGCTTCAGCTTTTCAACAAGTTCAACTTCCGGCACAATTTCCATCGTACCTCTTTTAATAACGTCGAGTTGCTCGTCAACAGGTAAAAATGACATGGAATAATATAGGGTTACTGTTCGAAAGTGGGAAAATTGGTAATTGGATTGTGTCTATCGAGGGTCTTACGGACTGTTTCGGCAAAATCTTCGGCCCCGGGATATACCGTTGCCACCGTGTCATAGGCCCAGGGAGCCAGGCAGATGATATAGGGATAAGATGTGGATTCTTCCCGTACCTCCTGTGAGGGCATATTCAGTCCGGCCGCCATCAAGAGCAGCGCACTGATGATGATACCGCATTTGAGCGCCCCGAACGCAAGTCCCGTCGCCCGGTTGATAAAATTAAGCTGTATTGTTTCGAGCAATTTCCGGGCCAGCACAGCCACGATGTTTACTGCCACGAGCGTGCCTATAAATATGATGAAGGCAGCGATAAAAGGGACATACGCCGCATTGTTTTCAATATATGGCTGAATATACGTCCCGGCCTCATCCATATACCGGAAAGTTAAGAATACGCCCAGCACAATACCGACAATACTGAGTACCTCCCTGATGAGTCCGTTTTTGAAGCCCCGGTAGGCAAAAAAAGCAATGGGCAGTACAATTAGAAGGTCCAGGAGATTCATGCCGTCGTCTTGTCAGGAAAGTTCTTCTTTAACGACTTTGCTCACCAGCGATCCTTCGGCTTTGCCTTTCAGCTCCTGCATCATGGCGCCCATAACTTTACCCATATCGGCCATATTTTCGGCACCCAGCTGCGCTATTTTATCACGCGCGATCTCACGCACCTCATCCTCCGAAAGCATCTCCGGCAGATAGCTGTTAATAATCTCAAGTTCTGCTTTTTCCGATGCGACCAGGTCGTCGCGGCCACCTTCCTCAAACTGTTCAATAGACTCTTTTCGCTGTTTGGCGGCCTTCATCAGTACTTCAATGGTCTGCTCGTCGGATAATGAAGCCTCCCCATCTTTACGTTCGCTGATTTCGCGTTCCAGAAGGTTGGCTTTCAGGGATCGCAGTACGCGCAGGCGTTCTTGTTCTTTGTTTTTCATAGCCTTTTTGAGGTCGGCCATGATCTGGTCTTTAAGTGCCATAATTCAATTCTGGTGTTATCATGTTGAAAAGTAGGATTGATCGGTCTGTATTGGCGTACCCGTCAAAAAAAAAGGTTCCACCCGTAAAACGAGTGCAACCTCTTCCGATAGCATAAAGAAGCTTATTACTCTTTATTGGCTTTGATGAAGTCTTGCACTTCGTCTTGCTCAACAATGGCTTCCTTATAGCCAAACTTGTTGTTGGCCGTCTTTTTCGCAACAATCACCTTTACCATGCGACGGTCGGCCTCGTTCTTATTTTGAGTCTGCGTTCCAAAAACTTGTTTTTTTGCCATGATCCTAATCGATTACTATTTGATTTCTTTATGAACAGTGTGCTTGCGAAGCACCGGGTTGTATTTTTTTAGCTCAATCCGATCAGGACTATTACGACGGTTTTTTGTCGTAACATATCGGGAAGATCCCGGCTTTTCCGTGCACTCTAAAATTACTTGTATTCTGTTTCCTTTTGCCATAATGCTATACGTCTTTTAAAAGAGTTCCTTTCTTTCTGGCTTCTTTTAAAACGGCACTGATGCCCTTTTTATTAATCGTGCGAAGCGTTTTGGCAGAAACCTTTAACGTGACCCACTTATCTTCCTCGGGAACGTAAAACCGTTTCTTTTGCAGGTTCTGCTGAAACTTATGCTTCGTTTTGTTGTTCGACTTGGAGGAGCGGTAACCGTTTAATGCTCCCTTGCCAGTAATATCATCTTTGCGTGCCATGATTCTGAAAACTCGTTGTTAACAATTCGTAGAGAGACGGAAAAAATAGGCTTATTCCTAAAAAATATCAATGTTTCTTTTGAGTAAAAAAGCCAAGCCTTTTCAACCGGATTTTGAGGATGGGACAAGGCCGTTTTGGGAGCATGACGGAAAGGGTTAAATTTCGATATACGGACAGATCTCCACTTTTGGCAATAACAGGCTTCGCTCACTTTGATTTTGCCTATTTATACACTATTTTCAGGCGTCTTCATCATTATTTTAAACCCCATTCATATCTATATTTATGGCGAAAACGAAAGGTTCAGATTATAAGGCGGAAAACATCCAGGTTTTGGAGGGACTTGAGGCCGTGCGAAAGCGTCCGGCGATGTATATCGGAGACACCGGACAGCGCGGACTTCACCACTTGATCAATGAGGTTGTTGATAACTCTATTGACGAAGCCCTGGCCGGATATTGCGACCGCATGGAAGTTATTATAAATGAGGACGGCTCAATGACGATCAAAGACAATGGTCGGGGCATTCCGGTGGATGAACATCCCAAAATAAAGCTGCCGGCGGTTGAGGTGGTGCTTACGAAGTTGCATGCCGGTGGTAAGTTTGACAAGAATACCTACAAAGTATCAGGAGGCCTGCATGGGGTGGGAGTCAGCTGTGTGAACGCCCTGTCCTCTCACTTTTATGCCGAAGTTCATCGCGACGGGGAAATTTACGTGATGGAATTCGAGTATGGCAAAACGGTTCAGCCGTTAAAAGTGAAAGGCAAAACCGATAAGACGGGTACGATTATAACGTTTAGCCCGGATGAGACCATTTTTACCCAGACAATGGAATTCAAGTATGATATCATTGCCGATCGTATGCGGGAGCTGGCCTTTTTGAACCCCGAAATTACGATTTTGCTCCGCGACGAGCGGGAAGAAGAAGTATTGGAAGAAGAATTTCACTTTGAAGGCGGTGTTAAGGATTTTGTGCAGTACCTGGATGAAAATCGCGAACCGATGATGAAAGAGCCCATTCTTATCAAGGGCGAAGTGGATATGGTACCTGTAGAGCTGGCCATCCAGTACAACAGCAGCTATAGCACCAACGTACATTCCTACGTCAATAATATTAACACGCGCGAGGGGGGGACGCACATCTCGGGATTCCGGCGCGCTTTGACGCGATCGCTGAAGAAGTATGCCGAAAACAATAACCTGATTAAAAGTAATATCAAGGTTCGGGGCGAAGATTTTCGGGAAGGAATGACCGCGGTACTCAATGTGAAGGTCCCGGAACCTCAGTTTGAGGGACAGACCAAGACCAAGCTGGGGAATTCGGAGGTGCAAAGCGCTGTCGAAGTCATCGTATATGAAAAGATGAACGAATACCTCGAACGCAATCCCAAGGAAGCCAAAAACATTCTGGAAAAAGTCATCCTCGCTGCGGAAGCCCGTGAGGCTGCCCGAAAAGCCAAAAAACTGATTCAGCGCAAGAGTGCGATGAGCGGGGGGGGACTGCCGGGAAAGCTGGCAGATTGTTCCATTAAAGATCCTGAGCACAGCGAAATTTACCTGGTGGAGGGCGACTCGGCCGGCGGATCGGCCAAAATGGGCCGCAACCGGAGCTTCCAGGCGATTCTGCCGCTCCGCGGGAAGATATTGAATGTAGAGAAGGCCAAAATAAACCGGATCCTGGAGAATAATGAGATCCAGGCGATGATTACGGCGCTGGGTGCGGGGGTCGGACATGCGGAAGAGGATTTTGATCTCGAAGACCTGAGATATCATAAAATCATTGTCATGACGGACGCCGATGTGGACGGTTCGCATATCCGAACGCTGTTGCTGACGTTCTTTTATCGCTACATGTACCCGCTTATCGAAAACGGGCATATTTATATTGCCACCCCGCCGCTTTATCGTATTTCTTACACGGGCGGTAACATCGAATACGCCTGGGATGATGATACCCGCGACAAGAAAGTCAAGGAACTGAGAAATTCGCGTACAAAATTTGATGTGTCGCGCTACAAGGGACTGGGAGAAATGAATCCGGAACAGCTTTGGGAGACAACAATGGATCCGGAAACACGTACCCTGCAGCGGGTGACGGTGGATAACGCGGCTTCTGCCGACAAGCTCTTCTCTACGCTCATGGGGGGCGATGTGGAACCCCGGCGCGAATTTATCGAGCGCAATGCCAAGTATGCAACGCTGGATATTTAGCGATTTGAAGTGAACTTAT
>NZ_JBEPWZ010000263.1:0-4231 GCF_041642155.1 Fodinibius sp. | reverse complement strand
TTCATATTTGTATTTAATAGGGACATATATCCCTCTCTGCCGCCCCAGAATACGTAATTTTCACCGCCGAGCGCTATCGTGGCATCAATGGCATGCTTGACCTGGGTCGCAGCATAAGCAAGCACATTGAAATCAGGATTGGTCGCCGCCCCATTCATATAGCGGGGATGACTGAACAAATTGGCTGTGCCCCATAACAGCTTAACGCCGCTTTCTTCCTGCTTCTGCCGGGCGTATTCAACCATCTTCTGAAGCCGCTGTTCCGTTTCTGCAATGCTGTCCCCTTCATCCACCACGTCAACATCATGGAAACAATAATAGGGAACTCCGAGCTTGGTGATAAACTCAAAGGCCGCATCCATTTTAGCCCGTGCACGGTCCAGGGGATTCTCATACGTCATCCAGGGCCAAAGGCGGGTGCCGGTCCCGAACGGATCCCCCCCCCTCTCGCAGAGGGTGTGCCAGTATGCGACTGCAAAGCGGAGATGCTCTTTCATGGTCTTATCGCCTACTTTGCGATCAGCATCGTAATAGTTGAAGGCCAGTGGATTTGAAGAATCCCTCCCTTCAAAGGAAATTTCATCGATATCGGGAAAATAGGAAGTACTGCCGGTAGTGATCTTCATAGATTATGATTGATATTAAGTTTAGTACTAAGTTAATGCCTTTAGAGGTCACATGTTTCCGGGCAACCTCTATAATTCATTAGACAACAACATAAACTGCCTGATGAGTACAGAGCAATGTTTATGAATATTCTTCGTGCAACTTATGGTCTCCTTCGTGCAGCTTTGTATCAGAATCATCTCTTTCAGGATACCGGGTTTGGGGTGTGAACGCCTGAATTTTTACAATTTATTCGCCTTCGAGTTCTTTTTGTAACATGTCATGCCACCGGTCGTAGGCCTCGTTATATAATTTTTGCATTCCGGTGTCGGGATACAGGGTATCGGTTTTTGTCAGTCCCCGGAAAGCTTCTTCCCTGTTTTCAAATACTCCCGTACCGATGCCGGCGCCGATGGCCGCCCCCAATGCCCCGCTGCTGTCGTACAATTCTACTGAGAGTCCCGTGGTGTTGGTAAAAGCCTCCCGGAAAACCGGACTCAAAAACATGTTGCCGTTGCCCACCCGGATGGTATCGATCGGCAATCCCATCTGGCGCATGACCTGCAGTCCATAGTTCAGGGAGAAGGCGATCCCTTCCTGTGCCGCCCGGATGATATGTGCCTGGGCGTGCCGGTTGAAATCCAGGTTCTTTACCTGCGCGCCTATCGGCTGCTGCCCCAGCACGCGTTCGGGTCCGTTACCAAAGGGCAAAACCGTGACGCCTTCTGCCCCTGTTTCTACCGTTGCAGCAAGTTCGTTCATCTTATCATAGCTGTGCAGTCCGTTGAACAGCTCATTTTTAAGCCAGCTGTTTAGTATGCCTGTGCCGTTGATACAGAGTAATACACCGTACCGCGACTGTCCTTCATCATGATTTACATGCACGAAGGTATTTACGCGGGAATGCTTGTCGTAGAGCGGTTCCTCTGTGATCCCGTAAATAACGCCCGAGGTCCCGGCTGTCGCGGCGGCCTCACCCGGGTTCAATACATTCAGGGAAAGGGCATTGTTGGGCTGGTCGCCGGACCGGTAACCCACGGGAGTACCCGCCTCTAAGCCCAGTTCGACGGCAGCTTCCGGCGTCAGCTCCCCTGAAATGGCGAAGTTGGGATCGTAATCCGGCAGCAGATCCGGTGAAATACCGTAATACTCCAGCAGCCTGTCAGCTATGCTGTGGGACTGATAGTCCCAGAAGATGCCTTCCGAGAGTCCCGAGATGGAGGTTCTGATAGTGCCGGTAAGCTTCATAGCGATGAAATCGCCGGGCAGCATGACCTTATGAATCCTGGCGTACTGATCGGGCTCATTTTCCTTCACCCATCGCAGTTTGGAGGCGGTAAAATTGCCGGGCGAATTCAGGTAGTGGGTCAGGCAATACTCCCGGCCGATATCGGCAAAAGCTTTATTACCAATTTCCACCGCCCGGCCGTCGCACCAGATGATGGCGGGACGCAGTACCTTTTGATGCTCATCCACCATCACCAGGCCGTGCATCTGGTAGGCAATGCCGATGCCTTTGATGGCCTGCGGGTCGGCAGCTTCTGATTCCATGACCATAGTCGTAGCCCGAACCACGTGCTCCCACCAGGTCTGCGGGTCCTGTTCTGCCCAACCCGGGTGGGGCGCATCCATATCAAGCTCCTCTTCAGGGGAGGTGGCAGCAGCGATTTCCTTGCCTGAAGACGCATCAAGCAGCGAAGCCTTAATTCCTGAACTCCCGATATCAAATCCCAGTAAATGCATCTCTTGTATGTAACAATATCTGTTTATATTCTGATTAGATCAGGCACCAATAATCTCTGCCTGTCCGCCTGATATGATGGTTTAATGCCGACGCGGAATTCCAGTCTGCTGCCTTCGAATATAGTCGTCACTCATCATTTTATAAGCTTTCCAACCAAAATAAAGGAATGGCGGAATAATGCAAGAACCAAAACAGCAAGTACAGAAGTCTTTTTATCCCAAAATTTTTATTATATTTACCCTTTCATAACCTGCAAGAAAAACCTCTGTTCCCTTGGATCAACGCAACTTTTATATTGAAACCTACGGCTGTCAGATGAACGTCTCTGATACGGAGATTGTAAACTCGATCCTCATGGAAGAGGGTATGCAGCCGGTGAACGAACCCGACGAGGCGGAAGTCATCTTTGTGAATACCTGCTCTATACGGGAAAATGCCGAAGAGCGCGTCTGGAACCGTCTAAAGGAGTTTAAGGCTCTCAAGCGAAAAAAGGACGGCAAGCTTACAGTCGGTGTTCTGGGCTGTATGGCCGAACGTATCCGCGAACAGATCATGGAAAAAGAAGAACTGGTCGATCTTGTTGTGGGACCCGACGCCTACCGGGACTTGCCCAAATTACTGGCGGATGTGAACGACGGACGCAAGGCCGTCAATGTTTTGCTGTCGCTTGAGGAGACGTATGCGGATGTCAAGCCGGTACGCACCAACGACAACGGGGTCAGTGCCTTTGTGACGATCATGCGGGGCTGTGACAATATGTGCGCTTTTTGCGTGGTTCCTTTTACGCGGGGACGTGAACGCAGCCGGCCGGCCGAAAGTATCCTCGGCGAGCTGCAGCGGCTGAGCGACCAGGGGTATAAGGAGGTGACGTTACTGGGGCAAAATGTCAACTCGTACGACGATGGAGAGCACTCATTTGCGGACCTGATGTACAAAGCCAGCCAGGTGGACCCGGAGATGCGCATCCGGTTCTCTTCTCCTCATCCCAAGGACTTCCCGGAAGAACTGCTGCAGAGCATCAGCGAACAGCCGAATTTGTGCAATTATATCCATATCCCGGCACAGTCCGGAAACAATGCGGTCCTGGAGCGGATGCGGCGTCCCTATACGCGCGAACAGTACCTGGATTTGGTGGAGAAAATGCGGGAAATAATCCCGGGGGTCACTCTTTCCACGGATATTATTACCGGTTTTTGCGATGAGAACGAAGAGGAGCATCAGGACACCCTTTCACTGATGATGGAAGTCAAGTACGACCTGGCCTACATGTTTGCCTATTCTGAACGCGGCCGCACGCTCGCCCAGCGAAAGTATGAGGACAACGTGCCCGAGGATGTCAAAAAGCGGCGCCTCTCGGAAATCATTGAACAGCAAATGAAGATACAGGAAGAGTTAAACAGAAAAGAAATCGGGCGCCGTCACCTGGTACTGGCGGAAGGAACCAGCAAGCGTTCCGACGAGCAGTTGCGAGGTCGGACCGACACCAATAAAATGGTGGTATTCGACCGTCAGGATTATGAGAAAGGAGATTATGTTGAAGTGACGATCACGGACTGTACCTCGGCCACGCTGATGGGCGACCCTATCCGAAAAAGCAGTATTACCGAATTTGAGGCCAAACCACTCGCAGTATAAGAGGGTATTGCAAAACCAGGTATTTTGATCAATATCAACAGCTTTATCTTTAATGTTTACTATTTCGTGAATAAACCGGGTTAAGCATATGCGAGAATGTTGAATACACGAAAATGCATAAATTGGTCAAAAGAACGGTTTTGCAAATCACTCTGTAAAAAGAAAGGGCCCGCAACATACGTCGCGGACCCCTACCGCCCTAAAGAATACCGTGATTACTTCCTTCGTTGCTTATTGCTTTCCGGG
>NZ_JBEPWZ010000262.1:0-4252 GCF_041642155.1 Fodinibius sp. | reverse complement strand
TACTATTTGAACTCAGGTTTATAATTTATAATTTATAAATCCTGCCCACTCAGTCCCGCATCAACTTTTTATACTGCACGCGTTCGGGATGATACCTGGAGCCGAGTCGTTGTTCACGATTTTCTTCATATTCCGAATAGTTTCCGTGAAACCAGTATACCTGGCTGTTGCCCTCAAAAGCAAGCATATGGGTGGCAATGCGATCCAGGAACCAGCGGTCGTGGGAAATAACGACGGCACAGCCCGCAAAATCCAGCAGGGCCTCTTCCAGGGCGCGGAGGGTATGGACATCCAGATCGTTTGTAGGCTCATCGAGCAGCAGTACATTCGCCTCCTGCTTCAGCATCTTGGCCAGGTGCACCCGGTTGCGTTCTCCACCCGAAATTTCGCTGCACCGCTTCTGCTGATCGGTCCCGCTGAAGTTAAAACGGGCCGTATACGCCCGCGAATTGATTTCGCGATTGCCCAACTTGACGATCTCCCTGCCATCCGAAATTTCCTCCCAGATGGTCTTGTCAGGGTCCAGCGGACGCTTTTGATTTACATATCCAAGCTCCACACTTTCACCGATTTCAATAGTCCCGTTGTCGGGTTCCTCTTCGCCAGTGATCATCTTAAAGAGCGTTGACTTACCGGCCCCATTGGGACCGATGACGCCCACAATACCGCCCGGCGGCAGGCTGAAGTTCATTTCCTCAATTAGCAGCCGGTCGTCGTAGCCTTTGGATACCTTATGGGCCTCAATCACTTTATCACCGAGCCTCGGTCCGGCCGGAATGAAGATTTCCATGTCCTCGCGCTGTTTTTTGCGCTCTTCCGACAGCAGTTCTTCGTACTGATTAATACGCGCTTTGCTCTTCGACCGCTTGCCTTTTGGGTTTTGCTGAATCCATTCGAGTTCTTTCTGCAGGGTCCTTTGTCGCCTGGATACTTTTTTTTCCTCCTGTTCCAGACGCTTTTTCTTCTGCTGCAGCCATGAGCTGTAGTTGCCTTCAAAGGGGATGCCCTCGCCGCGATCGAGTTCCAGAATCCATCCCGCTACGTTATCCAGGAAATAGCGGTCGTGGGTAACGGCGATGACTGTCCCTTCATACCGGGCCAGGTGCTGCTCCAGCCAGGCCACCGATTCGGCGTCCAGGTGGTTCGTCGGCTCATCCAGGAGCAGTACGTCCGGCTTTTTCAGTAAGATGCGGCAGAGCGCCACGCGGCGGGCCTCACCACCGGAGAGGACTTCAACCGGGGTCTCGCCCGGCGGGGTGCGCAGTGCATCCATCGCCTGCTCGAGTTTGCTGTCGAGCTCCCAGGCCCCGAGCTGTTCGATCTTTTCCTGCAGTTTCTCCTGCCTTGCGATCAGCTTCTCAAAATCGGCATCGGGATCTCCGAAGGCGGCATTCACTTCCTCGTATTCAGCCAGCAGGTCGATTTGGTCCTGTACCCCTTCCTGCACGATCTCCTTGACCGTTTTATCGGAATCCAGTTTGGGCTCCTGGGGCAGCATTTCGAAAGAAATGCCTTTATTGCGCGATACTTCGCCCAGGTAGTCCTCGTCATTGCCCGCAATAATATTCAGCAGCGTACTTTTGCCGGAGCCGTTGTTGCCGAGCACGCCGATCTTTGCTCCGTAAAAAAAGGAAAGGTAGATGTCTTTAAGCACATAATTGTTGGGTTTATAAACCTTGCTGACCCCAACCATCGAAAAAATAACTTTTTGATCACTCACTGCGTTTTTAAATTAAGAATTAAAAATTAGGAATTGGGAATTAAAAAGATCTGCCAAGAAGCCATTAAGCACTATTTTCAACCCGTTGAATTGAATAGGTAAAGACAATTAAAAAAAGTTCCCAATTCCTAATTCCTAATTCTCAATGTCAGTCCTTTCAAAAAGTAGCGCAATACCTGATCCCCGCATTGCCGGTAGTTTTTGTGTCCCTCGCGGCGAAACAGCGCGCTCATCTCATGCTTGGAAAGAGAAAATCCGGCCCGCTCCAAAATGTCGTGCATGTCTTTTTCCCGGAGTTTAAAGGCCACCCTCATCTTCTTCAGCACCATATTATTGGTAACGGGTGTTTTAATGGGCCGCGGCGGGTGATCCTTGCTTTTTCCCCGCCTGTAGTAAATAAGTCCGTCGAGAAAATACGCCATCAGCTCATCACTGCTGTCGCTATCCTTTTCATCCTCCGGCTCGAAAATAGCTGCCACCTCTCCCCGCTTGGGTTCGTAGTCTCTCAGCTTCAGGATATGGGCAATTGTAATATCATCCAGATCCAGCATATAGCGGATACTCTGTATTATATCGTCATTTCTCATGAAAAGTAAAAGGTTACAGGCGGGGTTAGGGGATTGGTTTATTACTGGCTGAAAGGTACGGGATTTATGCCTGATCCTAAAATGTAACCGCCGGTTGCGCTTTTATCAAAATTTGTTATAATAGTGACTCGGCTAAAAGCCTACAGGGATGGGATTAAAAAACACCGATCCGGCAGGATGGTGCGCTTTGGTTGATAAGTGTATTAATAAAAACAGTGGCCATTTAATTAAATAAAACAACTATGTACGGATATCTCTTGTCGGCACTGTTGATTACAGCAATCCTCTTTATTGTCGTAAGTACGTCCCGGTGGAAACTGCATCCCTTTCTGGCGCTGCTGCTGGCGGCCTACGGGGTTGGTCTTTTTTCCGGGCTGCCGGGTTCTGAGACCGTTACAGCTATTACCGATGGTTTTGGCGGCACGCTGGGGGCTATCGGCATTGTCATTGCCGCGGGCACGATCATCGGATCGCTGCTGGAAAAGAGCGGAAGTACAAAGGTGATAGCCGAGCTGGTAATACGAGGCATCGGCAAGGCGCGATCGGCCCTGGCGATGAGCCTCACCGGAGCCATTGTTTCCATCCCGGTCTTCTGCGATTCGGGTTTCGTCATTCTTTCTCCGCTGAACCGCTCACTTGCTTCGGAAACCAAACAGTCTCTCGCCACTTTTGCCGTCGCACTGAGCATGGGACTCTATACCACGCATGTCTTTATCCCGCCGACACCCGGCCCCATCGCCGCGGCCGGAACCCTGGAGGCCGATATCGGCTCAGTCATTCTCCTGGGGATAGCCGTGACCATCCCCGTGATTTTCGTGACGTATTTATTTGCCACTTATATCGGCAGACAAATCTATATCGATCCGGACGAACCGGTAACCTCAGACAACAGCAGCGGGGAGGGGGAGGATACAACCGCGGAACAGCCCGTTTCAAGAGCCCATCAACCTGCTGCCGTTACGGCTTTACTCCCTATTTTGGTCCCGATGCTGCTCATTGCCCTGGGCTCGGTCGCCGCCCTGCCCTCCGCCCCGCTGGGGGAAGGATGGGCATCGACGGCCATTCATTTCCTGGGCGATCCGAATACGGCGCTTATCCTGGGGGTTTTTCTGGCGTTCCGGACCATACACCGGGATCGGCGGGGGCCCAGAGTCTATGGCAAATGGGTGGGGGAGGGACTTAAAAGCGCCGGGACGATCATCCTGATTACGGGCGCGGGCGGAGCCTTCGGAAGTGTACTCCGGGCTACGGAGATCGGTAGTTTTCTCGGTCAGTTGCTGGCAGAATGGAATATTGGCATCTTCCTCCCGTTTCTGATTGCCGCTGCGCTTAAGACGGCGCAGGGGTCGTCGACGGTAGCCATCATTACCAGTGCTTCTATCATGCTGCCGCTATTGCCAGAGGCCGGAATGGCAGGGGGACTCGGTCCCGTCCTGGTGACGCTCGCTATCGGGGCGGGGGCAATGACTGTTTCCCATGCCAACGACAGCTATTTTTGGGTGGTCAGCCAATTTTCAGGGATGGATGTCTCCCAGGCCTATCGCCTGCAGACGGTGGGTTCAGCTGTAGCCGGAGTCACGGGCATTACGATGGTTTTCCTGTTGAGCCTGTTTCTGCTCTGAGTGCCATAGTCACTGGCTGCTGGGCTGCTGGGCTGCTGGGCTGCTGGGCTGCTGGGCTGCTGGGCTGCTGGGCTGCTGGGCTGCTGGGCTGCTGGCAGACTATGTATTTCTACACTCTGTGCCAAAAAATTAATCTTGAAATTTAAATAGTGGATACGGGTTAGGGACGGACTCCTGACTCCTGACTCCTGACTCCTGACTCCTGACTCCTGACTCCTGACTCCTGAAGGATGCCGTTTTTGGGACGTCGGGTCAAAGAAGTAGCTTCAAGGTTTATTTTTTCTGCAGTATCGCCAGCTGCTGAAAATCCGGGGATACCTCCA
>NZ_JBEPWZ010000261.1:0-4275 GCF_041642155.1 Fodinibius sp. | reverse complement strand
CAAATAGCAGATAAAAGACATGCAAATTTCTTGCATATATCCTTTCACTCATCTATGTTAGCATTGCAAGATATGTAATTTAACAAAGGATCATGGAAAAAAAGGAATATAATATTTCAAACCCTCCGGAAGAATATGATGCCATTGTCGTGGGTTCCGGTATCTCGGGGGGGTGGGCTGCAAAAGAGCTGACCGAAAAAGGACTCAAAACGTTAGTGCTGGAACGTGGCCGTGACGTAAAACACGGTGAAGACTACAAAACCGAGCACATGCCTCCCTGGGAAGCCGAGTTCAGGGGACAGGGGAACCGGAAGCTTTTTGAAGAAGAGTATCCCATGCAGCTCCGGTCGGATGTCATTAATGAATATAATTACCACTTTTTTGTAAACGATAAGAAGCATCCCTACCAGACCGATGAGGAGAATCCATTCTTATGGGTTCGGGGCTACCAGGTAGGGGGACGTTCATTGACGTGGGGACGTCAAACCTACCGGTGGAGTGATCTCGATTTCGAAGCCAATGCGCGGGAGGGGATCGGCGTGGACTGGCCCATCCGCTATGAAGACATTGAGCCCTGGTACGAATATGTGGAAGAGTTTGTTGGCATTAGCGGACAGGAAGAGGGACTGGATCACCTGCCGGACAGTATCTTTTTGCCGGCGATGGATCTTAACTGCGTTGAAAAAGATGTCAGGGAAAAAATTGAAAATAATTTTGAGTACCGGCATTTGACGATTGGCCGGTGTGCCGTGCTGACTGAGCCTCACAAGGGACGCGGTGCCTGTCACTATTGCGGGCCCTGTTCTCGGGGGTGCAGTGTCGGCGCTTACTTTTCCAGCCAGAGCAGTACCCTGCCCGCGGCACGTAACACCGGTAATCTTACGCTCCGTCCCAACAGCATTGTCCACAGCGTTATCTATGACAAGGAAACCAACCGCGCCAGGGGCGTTCGCGTTGTTGACCGCCTTACCAATGAATCCAAAGAGTTTTATGCCAGGGTGATTTTTCTGAATGCCTCTACCCTCGGGAGTACCCAGATCATGCTCAACTCAACATCCGATGCCTTTCCGAACGGCATCGCCAACTCGAGCGGGGTGTTGGGACACTACCTGATGGACCATCATTTCCGTGTGGGGGCCTCCGGTAGGTTTGAAGGATATGAAGATCGCTATTATCACGGCAACCGGCCCAACGGCATCTATATTCCCCGATTTCGAAATATCAACGAGCAGACCAAACAGGAAGATTTTGTCCGCGGCTACGGTTTCCAGGGACGTGCTTCGCGGCCCAGCTGGGGACGCGGAAGCGGCATGGAGGGATTCGGCAAAGAGTTTAAGCAAAAGCTCAGAGATCCGGGCCCCTGGAGTTTCGGCATGACGGCTTTCGGGGAAATACTGCCCTACGAAGACAACCACGTCAAATTAAGTACCGATAAAGAAAATGAATGGGGCATTCCACAACTTGAAATTCACGCGTCTATCAGGGAAAATGAAGAAAACATGCGGGAAGATATGGCTGAAACTGCCGTAGAGATGCTGGAAGCGGCCGGTGGAAAAGAGGTCAGCCCCTATTTTGGAGAATACCTGGTGGGAGAAGGCATCCACGAAATGGGAACGGCACGGATGGGACGCGATCCCAGCACATCGGTTTTGAACGGGCATAACCAGACACACGACGTGCCGAACCTTTTTGTTACGGACGGCGCCTGTATGACGTCAGCCGCCTGCCAGAATCCCTCTCTCACCTATATGGCGTTAACAGCCCGCGCGGTTGACTATGCGGTTAATGAACTGAATAAAAGAAACCTATAATCACAATTACCGTCCTGTGTTGAGCCAGGACCTCAAAGCTCGTGATTTACAACTCAAGATCCAAGATTAAAACACTATGGACAGACGCGAAGCCATAAAACAACTCGCCTTTTTGAGTGGAGGAGCTCTTTCTCTGTCAACCGTAGCCGGGATTATGGGAGGCTGTACGGCTGAAAACGGGGGCGGCGGCAGCTTCACCCCTCAAACATTATCCGATGCCCAGCATGAATTGGTGATCCAGCTTTCGGAGCGCATTATACCGGCCACCGATACCCCCGGCGCCAAAGCGGCCAGGGTAAACCAATATATCGACCATATGCTTACAAACTGGAACACGGAAGAGGAGAAAGACCATTTCCTTGAGGGACTTGGCAAAGTGGATGAACTGAGCAACGACCAGTTTGACAGCAATTTCGTTGATCTCGGGGAAGCGGACCAGATCACTCTCATGGAAGAACTGGAACGGGAAGCACAGGATAACCCGAAACCCGATTCAAACCTGAAGCCGTTCTTCTCTATGATGAAGGAGTTCACGGTAGTGGGCTATTATACGTCCGAAATCGGAGCATCGGAAGAACTCAACTCCAATATTGTCCCCGGTCATTACAACGCCTGCATGCCCTATTCCGAAGTAGGCCGCGCCTGGTCATAATTATGGACGGATTACGAGTGCCCTTTTTCAGATATCAGGTCACTCGGTGACAATTGTTACTTCTCTGACTAAATAGGGTTCACTTTCATTGCCGAGCTCATCGACCAAAGAGATCGCTGCACCGGTAAAGGGCCCGTGTCCATTTTCCGGCGGCAGTGTAATCCGTTCTTTCCATCCCGGGTGGATGCTGGTCTCCCAGTGGTCTCCATATCGCTGCTTCACGACCCAGAGCCTGGGGTCCGTATCCGCTTCTTTTTTCCTCCCCCTCCTTGGTTTTACCTTTACAACATAACGGTCGCTCATATCCAGCACTTCGGCAGCGGGCCGCGGCGGCGGGGTATCACTCAGCCAGGGCGTAGCAGGCACCAGCGCTTCCTCCGCATACAATCCTGAGAGTGGGTCCATACCGTCCGTATTCTCCATAAGAGACTTCATGCTAAAGTGGATGCTGCCGGTCGCTCCGCGGTGACGTTTTGTAATTTCAATCTGTCGTTCAATTTCCTGTTCCGTCCACGCATCAGCTCGTGCGTTCAGTTTACTCGTGTAAATACCCGGCCAGAGATGACGCTGCTTCTCATTTTGCTGGTGCCACCATTCCAGCAAGACCGGAAAGCTCTGCGACTGCTGTTCAACGGGCCAATACAGCTGTGGAGCGAGATAATCGACCCATCCCTCCTGCAGCCACTTGCGGGCATCGGCATAAATCCTGTTAAAGGCGTCAAACCCCTTAATCTGCCGGGGATAGCCGGGCCGCCAAATTCCAAAAGGAGAAATTCCGAAGCGGACGTGCGGATCAATGAGCTTGATTTCCGTGTTTAGCCGCTGGATAAACTTATTGACATTCTGCCGGCGCCACTCACTGCGGTCCTCTATCCTCTTCCGCTGTGCCTGCTGCCCGTAGGACCTCGCATCCGGAAAGGTGAGATGCTCTCCATTGCTTTTACGCAGAGGGTAGGGATAAAAATAATCGTCCAGGTGCACGCCGTCAATATCATATCGCCGAACGACATCGGTAATAATATTGATAGAATACTGCTGAACTCTCTCCTGCCCGGGATCAAGCCAGAAGTAACTGCCATAGCGGACCACCATCTCGGGATGCAGGTTTTTAATATGATCCGGGGCCAGCCCTCCCTCACCCTCAGCGGAAGGATGAAACGCCCGAAAAGGGTTAAACCAGGCATGAATTTCCAACCCGCGACGGTGTGCCTCCCTAACTGCAAATTGCAGCGGATCGTAAAATGGCTCGGGAGTTTTACCCTGCTGCCCGGTAAGGTACACCGACCAGGGCTCAAAAGGGGAATGATAGAAGGCGTCGGCAGCGGGACGCACCTGCAGGATAATCGCATTCAAACGTAACGATTTCGCCCGGTCCATCATGGCTGTGAGTTCCTTTTTTTGCTGTTCAACGGGGAGTCCGGGCTCGGAAGGCCAGTCAATATTATCGACGGTAGCAATCCACGCGCCCCGAAATTCACGGGGCGTACCGGGAATATCCGCATACGGTGTTTTGATTGAATAGGTCAGGTGGGGACTTACAGGCTCTGCCATCGCAGGCGGGCGGTGCGGGGGGATTTCAGGTTCTTCCGGCGCCGGGGGGTCAGCGTGCTTTTCCGGCTCATCGGCTCCCCCTCCGCTTGTTATGGGCCGTGGGGATGAACATCCGAAGCCAAGAACGACCATAACAAGCAGCAAGAACAGGCACGCTCTTTGAGCCCGTCCGGCAGCGTGACCGAGAACAGATTGTGAAAAAATGGAGCTATTCATGAACACAACAATAGTATGTTATATTTATATGTCAATCTTTTTTTT
>NZ_JBEPWZ010000260.1:0-4288 GCF_041642155.1 Fodinibius sp. | reverse complement strand
ATCAACAAACACATAACATTAGTTGATTGTTGGAGTGCTAATATATTTCCCACTCTCATTAAAGAGAGACAAGCTGTTCGTTAAAAAAATCATACTAATATCCGGACTTATTTATTAATCTAACTTCTCTATATAGGTATAATAAGAAGGATACACCCGTCCCTGGTTGTCCCGTAGAATTGAATTTAGCTTAATTCTATTCCTCTCAGTTATCGAATGGGTGAGTATCTGTGAATAAGATCCTAAAACATTCCTGCGCGTTAATTCTATCTCATTTCTCTTCCCTGGCAGATGCATGTAAAGCAGATTAAAGTAATAAATAGGAATGCTTTTTAGAATTAGTTTCCGAATCACTTGACCCTTTAACAGTATGAAGCGAAGTAAATTATTAGCTTATTAAGCTCATGGTTCGTTTGATTTTATGCAGCAAATCCAACACTGTTTTACCGAACTTTCTTCCTCCATTGTTCCCATTTATCCCTCATCTGCCGGAGCAGCCGTGCGTGGTCCGGGTCCCCGGCCAGGTTGTCCGACTCCTGCGGATCTTCCCTGAGATCATAGAGCTCCTCATACAGCGGCTCGCTGTCCAGATACCGCAGGTACTTATAGCGTTCGGTGCGCACGCCTTCTGAGCGTGGAATCCGGTCGGGAAAGCTGTGATGCTCATAGAAAAACTCGCTCCGCCAGTCGCCCGGATCCCCGCCGGCCAATATGGGAGCAAAGGAGCTCCCCTGCACGCCCTCCTGCGGCGACAGGCCCGCCCAGTCCAAAAACGTGGGCAGCAGGTCAATCATCAGCACCATCTGCTCGCGCCGGGTCCCGGCTTCGGCCTCCCGGAGACCGGGATCGCGGACAATAAGCGGGATACGAATCGCCGTGTCGTGGCCCAGCCACTTGCCGGCAAAGCCCCGGTCCCCCAGATACATCCCGTGATCGGAGGTAAAGACAATTATAGTGTTATCCAGGCGATTCGTCTCCCGCAGGGCATCCATCATCTTTCCAAGCTGCCGGTCAATGCCCGTAATCATCCGGTAGTAGCGACGCAGGGATCGCTGAAAGTTCAGCGACTCCGGGGGACCGAGCCGATACTCCCACCGGACCCGGTTAAGGGATTCCTTCAGGAAATCGGGCTGGCTATCAAAGAATGCCGAATCCGACAGCGGCGGGGCCGGCATCTCATCACGCTCATACAGCACCGCCGTAGCGGGAGAAGCCGGGTAGGGTTCGACCGGGTGGAACCCGTCCTGAACATGAGGCGCCTTAAACCCGACCGTCACCGCAAAGGGCTTGTCCCCCGGCGCATCGTGGATCATGCTCACGGCCCGGTTGCCCAGCCGGTCGGTCAGGTGGGAACCGCGCTCCGGAGGATGCTCCTCCGACCAGAACTGCCCCTGCCCGTCATACGCCCGGTCATCGTCAAACATCCCCTCACGGAATGGACCCAGGTGCCATTTGCCGACGTACCCGGTATGATAACCCGACTGGCGTAGCTGGGCCGGGAAGCTGATGGCCGCCTGCTCTGCGGTGAGTTCGTCAAATTGGTCAAAGTAGATGCCCGTGCGGGCGGCATACCGGCCGGTCATCAACGTGCCGCGACTGGTTATACAGGTGGCCGTCGTCGCAAACGCATTCCGAAATACCACTCCCTCGGCGGCCAGCTGATCGATGTGGGGCGTGTGAATGATTGAATCGCCCATAAAGCCAAGGGGCTCATGATCAAGATCATCCACAAACACCAGTAATATGTTCGGGGGGGAGTCTGTTTGGTTATTAGTATTCTGCTGCGACTTCCCTTCACTGTGGACTCCAAAAATAAGAAAGACGCAAATGATCAGATATCGTGATGTGTTCATTCCATATACCTTTAGTCTGTAGTTTTAAAAATTTGATCTGGCCGGATTACGTCCATTGCATTTTACACTGAAAAAAGCTCAAATTCAAAAGTCTCTTCTCCACCAGCTATTCAGTCGCTGCCTAAGTTCGCGCATTATTTCCGGATGCTCTGAAGCCAAATTGTGTTCTTCATGCGGGTCATTTACAATATGGTAAAGTTCTGCCTCCTCGATCATATCGATAAAACGTCCCCCGCCAGAGAGTTCTTCCTCCGGGGAAGCTCCCTCCTTTTTAGGCACGATCAGCTTCCAGGGGTTCTTCAAGACCACCCGGTGCTCCAGGCTTTTCGTCGGCTCCTGCACATCCGCAATATCATGATTAAAATCTTCGCTGTATACCGTTTCCCTGGATTCTAACTCCTCTTGATCCAGCACGTTGACACCAGGCATTTCAAGCCTGGGCTCGATATCCAGTATCTCCAGGACCGTAGCAGCGATGTCATTCGTACTTACAAAGGTGGTTGTATCCATCCTGGAAGGGATCTGGCCTGGCCATTTATAGGTTATATGGGTGCGTATTCCTTTGTCATAAGGAGATTGTTTGGAAGGCCAGATAAATTGATTGTCCTGGTCCGGATTCTGCACCCACCCATTATCGGTTAGATACACCACCAGGGTATTTTCAGCCAACCCCCTGTCCTCTATAGAATCAAGCAGCTGTCCCACGGTTATATCAAACCAGTCGATCATAGCCCAATATTTAGCAATGGGTTCACTCGGTGCGTGCGGTAGATATTTTTCCAGCAAAGAGTCGGGCGGGGTATGGGGGGTATGTGGCATAAACGGGGCATACCACAGGAAAAAGGGACTATCCTCCCGCTGAGCTTCATCCATGAAGTCTTCTATAGGCTGCATTCCTTCCCGGCCGATGGTGAGTCCTTCATCACCGTGTCTGCCCCCACGCGATGGATCTCCATGGGTCATACCATGGGTAAAGCCCCCGTCTTTCCAACTACCTTCCCACCACTTGCCAGTCTGAAGCGAAAGATACCCCAGTCCTGACAAATAATCGGTAAGAGAAGGCAGCTTGTTAAACCTCTCGGTAACTACATCATTTACCGGTTTTCTGGCCTCAAGCCATTCTGTCCGGGAACTGGATTCTCGATCAAAGTCAAAAGCAGGATCGTTACCCGTCACGCCGTGTTGATGCGGATACAAGCCGGTAACCAGGGAAGCAAGCGACGGCCTGCACACTGGCGCCGGCAGATACCCCCGCGTAAAGGTAAGTCCCTGTGATGCCAAATTATCAATATTCGGCGTCTCAATATGGGGATGTCCCATGAAACTGTAGTCGGTCCACGATTGGTCATCGGAAATTATAAAGACAATATTAGGGTTTGATACAGAATCTTCGATATCCTGCTTTATATTTTCACCAGAAGAACTGCACCCCATTACGACAAAGACAGTTATTGCGAATATACCTACAATCTCTTTATGGCAAAATCTCATATTTTTCGTTGGTTGGTATCCTGGATTTTGCTCCATGGTTGGATTAAGAATACTTTGTTCACTGATCACTGATATGAGATATAATGTGATGTAGAAATATACGTTAAAACCATTCACATTTAGGCGCAGCACAAGGAGCAGATGAATTTCAACTGCCTATTCGCGCAATTACCTTAAAAAAATCTTGACGAGCCTGTAGAAAACCAACGAAAAATCATATCTCCGTCACCTTCAGATGCGATGCAGCTTGACGGGGTAGGTGTTACCTGCATTCCACTGGCACACGTACAGATTTTTATCCTCGTCTACACACACGTCATGACAATGTTTAAAGATGGGTTCCTCCTGGACCATCAGCTGTAATTCCCCGTCTATGTATTCCGGCGCAGTGCCGGCCGGGTTAGATACTACTTTATTCTCACCATTCAGAATGGTTACGAAGCCTGAGTCACTCGTCAGGTTCAGGTATCGAAGACGCGACCAGCAGACGCCCGCATAAATATTTTCCCCATCAATAACGGGGCGACAAATATACGCACCCGGTAAAAAAATCGTCTCGAGGTATTGCCCATCAAGCGTAAACCTTTTGAAACTGTTGTGCTGACGTGAAGTAACAAGGAGGGTGGGGGTTCCCTCACCTCGTGTATCTACAGCTACTCCATGGGGTTCATTGAGCTCTTCATCTGCGTTTCCCCGTCCCCCAAACTTCTCAATATATTTGCCATCAGGGCTGTACCGGAGTATATAATATGACCCGTAGCCGTCAGCAACATAGATCGTCCCATCTGGTCCTATTGCTGTCTCGGTCGGCCTGAAATCGTCCTCTTTTTCATAACCGCCGACTTCTCTCGGATCCTCCAGGGTTAAAAGAACCTGTCCATCCAGTGTCGTTTTTTCTACGCGGGCGGTTTCAGGGTTTGTATCTGTGATAAAGAGGAACTCCT
>NZ_JBEPWZ010000259.1:0-4289 GCF_041642155.1 Fodinibius sp. | reverse complement strand
GGCGTAGCGTTTAGGCTCTGCAAGGTGGTTGGCCTGTCCGCCATCGGCTGATATTTTTAACAACAAGAAGATTACTGCCATTCGCCAGAGCATACAGAGGACCTTGCAAAACGTAAACTCAAATCGGCAAGCTTGTGCAAGTTTTTTTCTGTAAAAGTTATTCAGCCATAGCTGGTTGATGTATCCTCTTTGGAGGATCATCCGAAGAAAAATTTTGTTTTACTTAAAATTTTTCGAGTTGATCCATCTTCAGATACCGTCGCCCGGTGGGCAGATATTTCAGCGCTGTATTAATTAAAGCGGTATAAATCAATTCCTATGTTCACCTGCATGGTTCGGGCGTCCGCTCTGAAAAGCCGGCCGCTTTCCCAGTCGGGCCCCACTTCAACAAAAAAACCAAACGCATTGCTGATGCGATAGGCCGCACCGCCCCGCAATCCCAGGCGGACCCGGAACCCTTCCCCTCCGGTGCGGGTGTTTGCCAGCTCTCCTACAGCCATATTGTTGCCGAACAGGGCTTTACCCTGCACGTAGGGTTGAAAACGATTGGTCTTAAAGGGGTACGCCCGCAACATGGGACCTATGCCCCAGCTCCCGATCCCAAAACTGGATTCATCCCCGGAATTATCCACAAAAAAGCTCCCCAGCACCTGAAATCCCACGCCGACCCGGGGCGACATCATCCGCACATTGCGAAATACGAATTCAAGCTCGGAGCTGCCATCGGTTTGCAACGTATCGTTGCCGAGATAAGAATAATCGCCCAGTGAGTGCAAATTGACCGTCAGCCCGTTAATTCCCACATCCGACCGCAGCGGCTGTATGGTCGCATTGTCGCCGGGCGACTGTCCACGAAGGACGGTCGCCGAAATCAAAAAAATACTTATCACGAGAATAGCCGTTCCTAATGGGTTTGCGGGGAATTTGTCTATACTATTTTTCATCATACAATATTATTAATATCGAAATACACGGTTAATTTTAATGGTTCACGGTCCTGGCCATTGCAACGCACAGAAAATAGGGATCTTGCAAAAGAATTTAAGCCATAAAGTAAGGCTGATAGAGAACTTGACAAACTCTTTTCCTGAAGAAGCGTTAGAATTTGTGTTCCGCAAAGGGATCAGGCCGCTGTATGGGATGCCAAAGGCTGTGATCGGGCCATCCCGCCACTGCCATCGACTTCGCCGGACAGATGCGGCGATAGAAGATATGGAATCATTTGTTTACATTTGAAGTGCGTTTTTCTACCATACTTCCATATGATTCCAACAATATCATCACGGACGATACTGCTTTTGTCGCTTCTCCTTCCCCTGGCGGCCATGGGCCAGGGGCAACAACAGTATGCTCCCGATCGACTGCTTGTCAAGTACGAGTCAGACCAGCGGCTCCGGCAGCTTAAGGGCAAGCTTACAAGCGATCCGCGCGCAGCTGTTGAGCAGTTTCTTCGGCTTTCGGGCGCACGTACGATACAGCCGCTTATAAAGGCCCGCCAGCAACAAAAGCTGCGGCAGGGAAACAGGCCCGGGACAGATGACCTGTTACGTATCCATGAGGTAACCTTCAGCCACCGTATCGACCCTCTTCACCTTTCAGCCAAGATCGAGCGGATGCCCGGCGTCGCCTACGCAGAACCCAAATACATACGCCGGATGCACATCACACCCAACGATTCCACCCTCGAAAAATTCATTGATTTCCACCGGTTTGTCGAAGCCTGGGACCTTTCCACCGGCAAACCGGAAGTCGTCATCGCCATTGTTGACGGCGGGGTGAATTACACCCATCCGGACCTCGACGACAAGCTGTGGATCAACCAGGAGGAAGTGCCGGCCGCCCTCCGCCCCGCGGTGGACCAGGATTCCGATGGCAGCGTGACCGCTACGGAGATCAGGCAGTTTCTGCGGGACAACGGGGAAGACTATAACGGTGACGGGGAAATTCAGCTGGACGACGCCCTTCATCCCGACGCTCCCTTTATGGATGGGGCAGACGGAGACGGCAACAGCTACACCGACGATCTTTTCGGCTGGGACTTCTGGAATTCCGGTGCTATCGGCCAGGTTACCGGCGACAATAATCCCATGCATGAGGGCACGGACCATGGCACCCATGTGGCCGGCATAGCTGCAGCAGAGACGAACAACCGTTCGGGTATTGCCGGGGCCGGTTATAACAGCACCTACATGCCGGTGAAAGCGGGGGGCACTCCCGAAGACCCGACCTCCGTGGGATACGGCTTTGAAGGCATCCTGTATGCCGCAGAACAGGGAGCCGACATTATCAACTGCAGCTGGGGCGGCGACGGCTTCTCCAATGCCGAACAGGATATCATTAACTACGTAACCCGGCGGGGCGCGCTGGTCGTCTCCTCCTCGGGCAATGACGGCGTGGACAGGGTAAGTTATCCCGCCGGCTATGACAAGGTTTTAGGGGTGGGCTCGGTGGAGACTTCCGATATGGTATCCGGGTACTCGAACTATGGGTACGAGCTGGATGTGCTGGCCACGGGCTCAGGCATCCTGAGCACCAGCTATGGCGAATCGTTTACGAGCAAGAGCGGCACTTCTATGGCTGCGCCGGTCGTGAGCGGACTGGCGGCCCTCCTGAGATCAATCCACCCGGGGTGGTCCGCCGAACGCATCGGACAGCAAATTCGCACTTCGGCTGTTTCTGTTGAGAACGCCAACGGAAGCGGCTTTGCCCACAAGCTGGGAAGCGGGAAGATCGATGCCTTCGATGCCCTGAATACCGATCAGCCGGGACTTAAGATCACTTCTGCCCGATTTGAAAACAGTGAGGGACAAAAACTGCAGCTCAACCAGCCCGGGACCGTTTACGCCGACATAGTCAATGTGGGAAAGCCGGTTTCCGGCATGGACCTCCAGCCCGAAGTGGTACAGGAGAGAGGGATTGAGCTGTCAGCCAGTAACACCCGGCTCCCGCCCCTTGCCACCGGCGATTCTGCGGAAGTCACATTTGAGCTGACCATCGGCGATGATTTTGATCCCGGGGCAACACCTGCAATACGCCTGAACTTCCGTGATCCGAACGGAAGCTACGGCGACTTCGGAATCGTGCGGTACGAAGAATTTCTGTACGATGTTGTGGCCGCAAACCGCGTTAAAACCTCTTTCGGCGCCGACGGTACCATCGGTTTTACAAAGCCGCTCCTGGGCGCGGGCGGAGTAGGCTTTGTGCCCCGCACACCAGCGTCCGGCGGGTACGCCGAAGGCAACAACCTGCTTTTCGAAGGGGGACTGATGGTCGAGATTGACGGCACATTGTATGATGCGGTTCGAAGTGAAACCGGTCAGGTATCCCGCGACTTTACCCCGCTGGAACTTTTTACGACCACCCGGGCCGAATCGGTTTCCGATCTCGACGGACATGCCACCTTCCGCATCGACTCGGATACGACCCACGATGCGACCATCCGCCTGCAAACCTATGCTTATGATCATCCCCGGCTGAATAATACCGTGATGCTTGAATATACGCTTCGCAACAACTCCTCTTTCCGGGAGCTTGCCAATGTGTATGTGGGACTTTTCAACGACTGGGATATCGGGAACGCCGCTGATAACAACGCCTCCTTTATACCTGCCGACAGCCTGTTGTACTTCTCGGAGGGCACCGAAAACAGCAGCGAACCCTTCGCCGCGGTGGCCACGATGGGACCCATATCGGGTATCCTCGCCATTGACAATACCACAGAAGGGGCGGGCGACAGCCTGAGCTTCGGTCTCTACGACGGCTTTACGGACGCCGAAAAAAGGGCAGCACTGAAAGCCCGAAAGATAAGAACCGACCGGAAACAAAGCGATGTTTCAGGGGTCGTCGCATCGGGGCCGTATACCCTGGGGCCGGGGGCGGAAATCGTTGTCGGCTTTGCTTATGCGTTCGGAGCCGATCCGGAGGTGTTGGGCGACCAGGCAGCCACTGCCCGGGCTCAGAAACCGTTTGACGTCTCCCCCGCCGGGCGGGCGGTGTCGGACAGGGAGCCGGCCGAGACGAAACTCTTCCAGAACTATCCCAATCCTTTCCGTTCGAAGACACAAATTCGCTTTGACCTGGCGAGAACCACTCATGTCACCCTCACCATCTATGATGTACTGGGACGCAAGGTTCAGGTTCTTCGCAATGAAGAAATGGAAGCAAGGTCGCATTTTGTTGCCTTCGATGGCGACGGATTAAGCAGCGGTATCTATTTTGCCCGTCTCAAGACAAACGAAAGCGTACGCACCCTTCCCATGACGCTGATCAAATAAATGGTCAGGAGTCCG
>NZ_JBEPWZ010000258.1:0-4322 GCF_041642155.1 Fodinibius sp. | reverse complement strand
CTTTAAACGTCCTGAAGGCATACTTAAAAAGAACGGGCTATTTTTGTCCATCCTTTTGTGCGAGCGTTGTGCGTCTGTTGTAACAGGAAGGACAATAATCAGGGTGAAATTTGGAAGAAAGTAGGGGTCAAGAGGTAAGAAGTGATTTAAGCAGGACGTATAGAGGCAGTAGGCCTATGACTGGGAGTTAGAAATTAGGGTTGGAGGCTCTTGGCTGGACGCTGGAGGCTGGACATTATTGACGCATATCTGCTTATTGACATCCTGCAGCTAACTATTTCGGGAAAAATCACCCAGTTCTTCTCTCAGAATATGCAGTGCTTTACTGATATGGGTTTCGACCGTCTTAACCGAGATATCCATTACCCCGGAAATCTCGGTATAGGTCAATCCTTCCTCCCTGCTTAACAGGTAAGCCCTGCGGGCCCGCCTGGAAATTTTCGAAAGAGCAATACTGTACGCCTCCTGCACTTCGGCAGAGTTGTCAACAGCGTCGCTTCGGGGGTCAACCTGTGTAAGCTTCTCCAGGTTTTCTTCCAGCCACCGGTCGTACCTTTTAGCTCTTTTTAGTTTTTTAAGCGCGTGATTTCGCGCTGTTTTCAGAAGGTAACTCTTAAAGGCCGGGTGATTAAAATCAATCCGTTCTCTCTTCCTCCACATTTGTATAAATACTTCCTGGGTCCAGTCTTTTACCCGGGCTTTATCGGAGGTATAGGTATACAGAAAGGAAACCACATCATCCACATATTTGTTAAACAACTGTTCGAACTGATCCCTTGTAAGCATAGACCCTGTTGATCTTATTTTTTCATTCCCGGTCAATAACCGCCCAACCATCACACCGCTTCTCTTTAGCATTTCGTTCAGGCGAATATTCCACCCCTTGAAAGGTATTAAATAAAGTTTTTATTTCGTTAATCAAAAGTAAAAAATCTTTTTTGATGCTGTTACTGCTGTGAAGCATCTTTGTCCCCGTTCCCGGATTGATCTTTCCTATTACTCCAGGCTGTCCATCCCCAAAGCAGCAGAAAGCCGATGCCCAGCAGGGCTGCAACCGGGCGATTGAAAAACGGCCAGATAATCCCCTCCGAACCGGTAACGGTCTGGATGAACCGCTCTTCCAGCGGTCCCCCTAAAATAATTCCCAGTACGACCGGGCCCAGTGGGATGCTCCGGCGTTCCAGGACAAAGCCAAGCAGGCCCATCCCCAGCATGATGCCGACATCAAAGTAACTCCCCTGGATTGCAAAAGACCCGATAATGCAAAACAACAGAATAACAGGGAGCAATATTTTTTGCGGTATTTTAATGACAAAGCGGCCGGTCTTGATGGCAACATATCCCACGACCAGCAGGACCAGGTTGGCAATGATAAAGGCCAGATAGATGCTGTATACCAGTACCGGCTGGTTTGCAAAAATCTCCGGACCCGGGTTCAGGTTTTTCATAAGCAATACCCCGATCACAATCGCGGTTATGGAATCCCCGGGTATCCCGAAAACCAGCGCCGGGATCCATGTCCCGGCCAGTGCGGAACTGTTGGCCGTCGTAGCGTCGGCAATCCCTTCCAGCGATCCCTTGCCGTACTCGCCGGGGTTCTTGCTGGATCGTTTGGAGGCCGCCAGGGAAATCCAGGACCCCATGTCCGCTCCCGCACCGGGCAGCATTCCTGTCACCGAACCAATAAAGCCGGAACGCAGGAAATCGCCTTTGCGGCGGGTGATCAGCCGGACGGGAGCCCGGAAAATGGAGACGAAAGGCGTCCACATGGACCGTTTCAACCAGCCGCCTTCTTCCGTTTCCTCTTTTTTGTCTGCGGGCGTATCCGGTATGGATCGCTTTTTTCGAATATTCATGACGTTCCGCAATACCTCGGAAAGCCCGAACAAGCCAATCATGGCCGGAATGAAACTGATGCCCTGGTACAGCTGGGGCAGTCCAAACGTGAATCGCGCTTCGGTATGCACCGCGCTCAGCCCCACCAGGGCAAGGAACAACCCGATAAGCAGGCCCAGCAGCGACTTGAGAACGGGTCCCCGTGCCACCACGACCGCCGAACTCAGTCCCAGCAGGTACAACCAGAAATATTCGGCCACGCTGAACATCGAAGCCACCCTGGCCAGCTGTCCCCCCAGCAGAATAAGAATAACCGCCCCGAACAGTCCCCCCGTCACACTTCCCATCAGCGCCATCCCCAGCGGCTTTTCCGACTGCCCCCTCCGGGTAAATGCGTAGGCGTCATCCACATAGGCGGCCGAGGCGGGAGTCCCCGGTATGCGAAGCAGCGTCGTAGGAATGTCGCCGGCAAAAATGGCACAGGCTGTCATGGTCGCAATGCCCGCCAGCGCCGGGACAGGATCCATCCAGTAGGTGATGGGGACAAACAACGCGACGGCCATCGTAGCCGTCAAGCCGGGAACCGCCCCTAAAAAGATGCCGTATATGGCCGACAGGATAATCACCATCCAGATGGACGGGGACAGAACAATCAGTTGCAAGGCTTCTATGAGTGCTTCCAGCATAATGTAACCATGAATATTACCATCCCAGCAGTCCCCATGGCAGGGGGACCCGCAGGTAGATTGCGAAAAGTTGATAGGTCAGTGGCACAAAGACCAGTACGACCGCCAGGGCGATTGGCCATCGAACGCGGAATTGCCACATCAGCAGCAGCAGGATGAACGCTGCTGAAACGATAAAACCAAGATACTCGGCAAACAGCAGGTAAAAAACAACAGCCCCAATCAACAAGGCGATATGAGCGTAATCGATTCCCATGAGGCCCTCGGCATCCGCACTGCGGCCCAGGCTGCCGCTAAAGACTAATATCAGAATGATAAGCCCCATCAAGGCTAAAATAACCGAAGGAAAGAACATCGGGCCATACCGCTGCGAAACCACCCCTTCAAACGCTCTGCTGTTAAATATTCCGCCATAGATTTGATTCTCCTCCTCCAGGAACTGAAGGAAGGCCTCCGGGGACTGGCCACTGCTGCCAAAGCCGGAGGTCTCCAGGAACCGATGGTACTCCTCGCTTTCGATAACGGTCTCTACCGCTTCCAGCAACACACGGTAGCGCTCTTCCGGGACCTCATCCGGTACGGCCAGGCCCCGCCAGGTTTGGCTGGTCCAGTCGTATCCCTGCTCCTGAAAGGTGGAGATATCCTGCTGATCGGCCAGTCGCTCATCGGCCATCACTCCCAGGCTCCTTATCTCCCCCGCATCGTACAGCGACCTGGCCTCCGGGAAGCTGCATACAACCATATCGACTCCTCCTGCCATCAGCTCCTGCAGGGAGGGAGCCGACCCGTTAATGGAGATCCAGGTAACCGCATCGGCCGACAGTCCCGCTTCCAACAGCCAGCCTGCCAGGCTTACGTGCCATACCCCTCCGAACGCCGTGCCGGATGCCTGCAGGGAACCCGGCGACTCCCGGATAGCCTGCTCCAAATCATCCAGGTTTTCCCAGGGCGCGTCCTCGCGTACAAACAGGGCGGCGTTATCCTGGTTGACCTTCATAAGCGGCCGATAGTCCCGGTAGGTGATATTCGTCAATCCCCGCCAGTGCAGCATGTTGATTTCCGCCGTTATCATGGTTATGCTGTATCCGTCAGGCCGGTCCAGGGCGCCCCGCGTGTGTCCCGTCACCCCGCCGCCGCCGGTGGCATTGATCACGTTGACGGGTACCCCCAGCTCTCGTTCCATCTGGGAAGCGATCTGACGGGCCACCCGGTCGGTGCCACCGCCCGCAGACCACGGACATATGAGCGAGACCGGCCGTTCCGGATAGGATGCTTCCTGCGTGCACCCGGACATTAAAAATGTCATCACAAAAAAGACGACACCGCATATTCTACAGATCCAATCCATCCTTATTGAATACAATACATGACATGACATTTAAAATCAGCCCGGATTTCTCACCGGGGGGATACGGTTAGGCCCTGGAAAGCTCTTCCCGGATCCTCTCCCCTACGATTTCCGCTTCGCCGGGCTGTAACATAAAGACGGTGAGGTTTATCGTATTTTCCCCGCTGCCCCTCATCTCGATAGAGGGATCGCCCTCTCTTAGATTTTCCCTGAGCTCCACTTGTGATAGACTTATGGTATTTTTGTCCCACGTTATCGCCAAGGAAGGCGTGTGATTTGCGATGGGTGGAACGGTAACCTCGGTCGTTACCCCGTCCACTTGCCTGGCCTTATCTTCAATCAGCGCAATGCGGTCTTCCCACCTTTTCCACTGCTCCTCGTGATCCATCTCAACATAACGCTTGACGGCGGCATACATGCCGAGGATCTCTTCTTTATTTACCTTCATGCCA
>NZ_JBEPWZ010000257.1:0-4324 GCF_041642155.1 Fodinibius sp. | reverse complement strand
CAGTTCATATCCCTCTTGTTCCGAACAACTACTGACAACCAACAGAACAAAAATTAATAATATCCAAAACGCTAGTCCGTGATTAGGAAAGTTCATGCATTTTAAAATTATGAATATATTTGGTTTGTGAATTCGAGCTGACCAATTTGGCAGATGTATCTAATCTTCTTCTTAGTATTCCATAATCTGTTTATCCTCCACAAGTTGCCGGCAAAAGTTGTTTGTGCTCGACTTCCTGAACCATTCTTATTCTCATTAATGGCTAATATAGCGGCGCAGGATCTATTCAGCTGGATTAAAGACGCAATTAAAGATTCTCCGTCCTGCTGTTGACTTCGATAGAGTACCCATCCGGGTCTTTGATATATACCTGCTTGACTCCATCCGGGCGATAATTGACCTGATTTACATTTCCCGGCCAGTCAGTAAATTCGATATCCCGGGTGCGCAGATTTTCCACAAATTCGTCAAAATTTGAAATCGTCACAGCCAGATGGATTGATTTATTGACCTTGACTCCTTCCATCTCGTCTGCCAGCAGGTGCAGCTGGAGATCACCACCCAGTGAAAACCACCGGCGAGTGGGTTTCCCGGTTTCATTTTTTATCTCTTTTAATCCCAGTATCTCTTTATAGAAGCTGGCGGATGAATCCAGATCACTTACCACAAGAGCCTGGTGATCAAATGCGGTATCAAATCCCTGGGAATAACCGGCCCACTCCCGCCATTGGGACTCCAACCGATTGACCACATCGGGGTGTTGGCCGGCCAGGTTCGTCGTTTCCGTGCGGTCGGTCTGCCGGTCATACAGCTCCCATTCCTCCTCCCAGCGCACCAACTTCCACTTTTCCGTTTGAACAGCGCGGCCGCTGTTCCACTCGTAATACAGCGGCTGCTCGCGCTCTATGGAATCTCCCCGGAGCAGGGGGAGCAGGCTGACGCCCTTCATCGGATGCATGGGTTCGCCGCGGTACTCGTCGGGATATTCCGCCCCGCTTACCTCAACGAGCGTGGGCATGATATCAATAAAATGGAGCAGGCTGTGGTCAATCTGTCCCCCTTCGGAGATGACCTCCGGCCAGTGAACGATAAAGGGCGTGGCCGTACCCCCCTCATGGGAGTAGTTCTTGTAGAGACGGAATGGGGTATTGGCCACGTTGGCCCAGTCTTCCTTCAGCGAGGCCCAGCGGGTCATCGATCCGATGGGACCCTCCCCGATTTGCACGACTTCGGCTGAGGCGCCGTTGTCGGAGGCAAACATGATGAGCGTATTGTCCAGCTCGCCCCGCTCTTCCAGGTAATCAATCAACCGCCCGATATTCTGGTCCAACCGGTCGATCATCGCGGCATAGACCTGCATCCGCCGCAGCTGGTCGGCCCTGGTCGAATCGTCAAGGTCTGACCAGGGGCGATGGGTTGGCTCCGATCGCGGGTAGCGCTCGTCAAGCAGTCCCATCCGGCGCTGTCGCTCGTAGCGGGCCTGGGCAATGGCCTCGTAGCCGGCCTCATACACCCCTTCGTATTTTTTAATATCTTCCTCTGGGGCCTGCAGCGGATCGTGCGGGGCCTGGTAGGACAAGTACAGCATAAAGGGTTGGGAATCTTCTTCATAGCGGCCCAGCAGTTCCAGCGCCCAGTCGGTCCAGCTGTCGGTGCCATAGTAATCCCCGGGGGGCGTATAGGGCTCGGCCAGCGAGTCGTCAAATGCAAAAGTCCGCGGGTAAAAACCCGGCTTCTGGGCCGGGGGACCCGGATCCCTGGGACGCTGCTCGCCGGGGTTGAAGTAGTTGGCCGCCCCGTCGCGCAGTCCCCAGTAGTGATCAAAACCCCACTCGTAGGGGTTGTCCGTGCTGTGGTGCTTTCCCACAAAAATGGTGGTGTAGTCTGCCTCGCTGAGCACTTCCCCGAACATCACCGCCTGCTCGAAGTCCCCCGCCGACTCGCTCATCCCCACCTGCTGGGCATACTGTCCCGTTAAGAGCACCGCTCTCGAGGGGAAGCATTTGCTGGTGTTATGCATCTGTGTAAACCGGATACCGTTGTTCGCCAGCCGGTCCAGGTTCGGGGTTTCTATTTCAGATCCATACGCCCCGATGTCCGAATATCCCAGGTCATCGGCCAGAATGAACACGATGTTGGGTGCGGGGGATTCATTCTGTTCACCGGTCGCCTGGCCGCATCCACCGAAAAGGGAAGCGACAAGCAAAATTGTTACAGGGTATACGCAGTATTCTAATATGAGTCTGGTATTCATTTTATCTGTAAAGAACTTATTTAATTGAAAATTTCCTCATTCACGACAGAGCCCTGTACATCGTGATGCCGGAAGGATATATAGGGTTCTCCCGCCTTACGATCAACCGTAATACTCAAAAATCCCCCTTTGACCCGTAGAAACTTGTGCTCCGGCCGCACGTCATTCGGATCCCATCCCTGGGCATGGTAGTCGCTGACAGGTCCCGAGCCAACTTCAACCAACCCTGTTTTACGATCCCGGGACACATACTGCCAGTGCCTGTCGCCGTTAATGACAAACGTCCCTTCCTGGCCGGATAAATATTCTCGCAACCACCCGCCCTCGGTTTCAAAAGCCGAATTGGCATGATTATCATTTTTATTCTTCCGGTCCGGACCCACCACCGGAGTAGCCGAAAACAGTAATTTAAACGTTGCATCGGAGGAGGCCATCGTTTCTTTAAACCACGCAACCTGTTCCTCACCCCATATCGTTTTATGCGGGCCGTCTTCCCGGATATTCGCCGATCGATATTCCCGGCCTTCCACCAGCCATACCTGCAGATCCTTCCCCCAGCGAATCGTGCGATAGGGTTTATCCTGTAAAGGCGCATTTTCATACCACAGCTTCAATCCATCCTCAAACGAAAGATCCCCATATCCCCCTGATCCCGGAAACACATCGTCTTTCAAAAGATCATGATCATCTTTTACCATATAGATGGGTACCCGTTTATACAGCTCTTTGAGGGACGGCCGGGAATCCATCGCATGCCATTTATGTCGCGCTTCTTTCAGCGTTTTTGCCAGGGGACCCGGTTTGTCATAATACACGTAATCTCCGGTGTGAATGAAAAAATCAGGATCCAGCTTTCTCATACTGTCGTAGCTCCTGAACCCTCGCCGGCGGTCATCAAAGCTCCAAAAATATTGACAGGTCGAGGTCACCATACAGGTTCGGCGGACACGTTCCGGGCCGGGAGCAGTCGAAAATCTCCCTCTTGTTACTGTTGCGTTATCCGAAAAAGTGGCCCGGCCCTCAATTTCAACCTGGTACGCCTGGTTTTCCCGCAGATCATCAAACGATATTTGGGCCGTGTAATCACCGCTGGCCTTCACCTTCACCCATTCGGAGACGTTTTCCTCCTCTCCGTTGAATACCCTCGCCCGCACATATCCCTCTGCGCCGGCCACCGCTCCGTCCATCGATTCCACCGGCTGCCCTTCGTCAAAATCAACGGGGTGGCGAAAAACCTCCTGTCGCCTTTTGTGTACAATGGGATTCGGCTTTTCCCGGTCACACAGCCGCGTCCAGATGACGGCAGAATGGCGGCTCACTTCCGAGATTTTAAAACCGGTCGTAAAAAATACGTTCCGGTCTGACCGGTAACCCGGGAGGCTATTTCTAACCCATGAGAACAGGGTGTTGTAATCCCACAGCGAAAAAGACAAAAATCCCAGACCCACCTTTTTTAGAAAGCTTCTTCTGTTGTTTTTGGACATAGTTTTATCACTCTTATACATATTGTCTGACGGACTTTTCCAAAAGCTGTACCAGCCATACACCGGGCGGTCCGGTCCCGGACCCGGATCCCCCGCTTACAAAAATAGAAAAGGCGGCATCTAACGCAACCTTTTCATTCTCATTCTCCTTCTATTTCTATCGCCGGAGAGGCATCCTCCCGCAGGGGGATGGTTGCTGTGACAGGAGGTTCGCCTTCCACCTCCACGCGAATCCTGGCCTGCCGGGGGTCGGCTTCCAGCAGCGTCGCCTCGACGGGCGGAACCGCTCCCCCGGCCGGTGTCAACACCCAGGCGAAGGTAGCATCGCCGTCTATATCCGACCGATAGACCGCGGTGGGATTGGGGGTCTTACTGCCATATGTTTCGCTGTACCACCCCTGGATAACCGGCTCCGTTTGTCCCTCTACCATCTCCAGCGTCCACTCAACAGCGCCGGGGCCTGCCGGGGTGATGCGCAGGTTGGCCCCGCCGGGACTAGTCGAGGCCACCTGGCGGCGCCCGTCGCTTTGCAGCGGCAGCCCGGGCGCGTAATGCCACAGAGCCCGGATCTCACGCGGGCGATCCG
>NZ_JBEPWZ010000256.1:0-4384 GCF_041642155.1 Fodinibius sp. | reverse complement strand
CCTTCCTCTTTCAACAATGCAACCGCTTTTTCAACCGCCTCCACATGACCGGAAATAACCACCTGTCCGGGACAGTTATAATTGGCAGGTACGACTTCTTCCCCCGCCATTTGCGAGGCACGGCTGCAAATTCTTTCCACGACCGAATCATCCATGCCGATCACCGCAGCCATGGTACCGGAGTTTATTTCCCCGGCCTGCTGCATCAGCTCACCCCTCCGGCGAACGACACGCAGCGCCTCTTCAAAAGCAACGGCCCCGCATGCAACCAGAGCGGAAAACTCACCGAGGCTGTGTCCCGCCACCATATCCGGCCTCGCATCCAGGGTATTATACAACGCAACCGAGTGGATAAAAATAGCCGGCTGGGTAAACTCGGTTTGTTTCAGCTTTTCCGCCGGACCCTCAAACATGATAGATGTTAAATCAAAGCCCAACACCTCATTGCCGCGATCCAGATAACGAGCGAATACATCACTTTCTTCGTAATGATTACGCCCCATCCCAACAAATTGAGACCCTTGTCCAGGAAAAAGATATGCCGTAGCCATTATGTTATCCCCCATTTCATATAAATTGCTCCCCACGTATAGCCACCGCCGAAGGCAGCAAGGATCAAATTATCGCCGTGATCAAGTTCATCTTTCCAGTCATACAGACAAAGTGGATTGTTGCAGCAGTGGTATTGCCATACTTGTCGATATTTACCATCACTTTATCGCGCTCCAGGCCCATGCGGTTTGCGGTCGCGTCAATAATACGCAAATTTGCCTGGTGCGGGACCAGCCAGGCCACATCATCAGCGGTCAGTTCGTTCGCATCCATAATTTCGGAAACCACATCCGCCATGCCTACCGTAGCCTTTTTAAAAACGGCACGGCCATCCTGTTTTATATAATGAAGATGGTTGGCTACCGTCGCTTGCGTAGCGGGATTTCTGCTGCCTCCCGCCGGCTGGGTCAGCGCGCCGTCCGTATCGCCTTCCACATGATGAATATAATCGATAAGTCCCGTTTCGTCCCCCGAGGCTTCCAACAGAACGGCCCCGGCCCCGTCACCAAACAGAATACAGGTCGACCGGTCGGTATAATCCACAATAGAGCTCATTTTATCGGATCCGATAACCAGTACTTTTTCCGCCTGTCCCGATTCTATAAAGTTGGCACCGGTTGAAAGGGCATACAAAAATCCTGAACAAGCCGCCGACAGGTCAAAACCGTAAGCATTTTGGGCCCCGATGTACTCCTGGATGAGGCATGCTGTAGCCGGAAACAAATAATCGGGCGTCACCGTGGCCAGAATGATAAGGTCGATCTCTTCGGCCTCTACGCCACGACGCGCCAGCGCTTCTTTGGCCGCCTCCGCCCCCATAAATGCGGTCGCTTTGTCTTCATCCTTTAAAATACGCCGTTCTTCAATACCCGTTCGTGTCCGAATCCATTCATCATTTGTTTCGACCATTTTCTCAAGGTCGCTGTTTGTCAGCTTATGCTCAGGCAAATAATGTCCTACAGCTGTAATTCCTGCTCGTCTAATTTCCGCCATGCAAGGGATTGTTTAATTGAGAGATGCTACAATTTTTTCATTGATATTGTATTCAACGCATTTGGCTGCATTCAATATCATGTTCTTTATGGCACGCGGGGTGCTGCTGCCGTGTCCCACCATGCTGACCCCATCCACTCCCAGGAAGGGGACCCCTCCCACGCGATCGGGATTAAACTCTTTGAGAGAGGTTTTCAGCACCTTGCCCACCAGCTGCGCTTCTTCGGGTCCCATCTCCAATTCTTTAATTCCTCTTTTAATAAAGATTCCCAGGGCGTCGGGAATCGATTCGCCAAATTTCAAAAGGATATTACCCACTAACGCATCGCACAAATATACATCCGCGCGGGCGTTGAAAATATCTCTTCCCTCCACATTGCCCACAAAATTTGGGAGCCTGTCAAGCTTCTGAAAAGCCTCCTTCAAGTTATCCGTACCTTTTTCTTCTTCCTCACCGACATTCAGAAGTCCCACTTTGGGATTATCCACACCCATAATTTCCCGAACATATATCGCTCCCATCCGGGCAAACTGGGGATACATATCGGGACGTACTTCCAGGTTGGCACCCACATCCATCACCAGCCGCACACCCTTAATCGTGGGGAATATAGCCGCGATAGCGGGACGCGAAACTCCCTTCAGCTTTCCGAGAAGAAAAGTGGATGCAGCCAGCAAGGCTCCGGTATTGCCACTGCTCACAAAGGCGTGGCACTCGCCCGCCCGGTGCATTCCGATGCCCGTCACAATCGACGATTTTTGTTTTGTCTTGACGGCCTGAGCCGGGGATTCATCCATTTCTATGATTTCAGGCGCGTGCTGTACCTTTATGCGTTGCCGGTCATAATCATGATTGGCAAGCTCATCACTGACCACATCTTCGGGGCCAACCAGCATAATGGTAAGCTCAGATGTTTCATTGATAGCTTCAATAGCACCTTGTACCGGGCTTTCGGGATAATGATCTCCCCCCGCGGCATCTACAGCAATAACCATGAAAAAGGAATTAGGATAAAATTATTTGTTTACATCTAATACCTGCCGGCCACGGTAATAACCGCACTCGGTGCAAATATGATGATACTTGTGATATGCACCACAATTTTGACATTCAGCAAGGGTAGGTTCGGCGATCTTATGATGCGAACGCCGCTTATTTGTTCGTGAAGATGAATGTCTGCGTTTTGGATGTGCCATTATAAAATTATAATAGTGTTTCTGTTAATTCTTAAGTTTCTTTAATTTTTCCCACCGGGGATCTATCTGCTCGGTTTCTTCCTCAACTTCTCCATATTTTCTGGTTTCAAATTCCCTGGGATTGCCTTCCTCGTCAAGAAATTTAGGATGCAGTTTTTTAATTGGGATATTCAACATGATGGTATCGCGAACTTCTCCTTCGATATTGAGCGTGTTCGACGAGAAGTTAAATCGGCGTACCGCGCCATCTTCGTTTTCTGTTTCTTCCTGTACATCTACTTTAAACAGAACTTCATAATCGGAAGCCACCGGCTGAATATAGGATTCAAGCGAACGATCACACGTCAGCTCTACCTCGGCATCCACATGAAAATTGACCCGTATAAAGTGAATCGTCCGGTAAAAATGAAGATCAACTTCCGCACCCTTGAAATCGTAGGGCGACATATCCAGATCTTCATCGGTCAGCCCGACGCTTCTCCGGCTTTCCCCTTCGGGTATTTCAACTATGTTAAATTCAAGTTTTGACATAACAGTAATAGCTTGCAAAGTTATGAATATTTGGATTTACCTGCAATCAATTAAACAGCCCAAATAAACGTTGCTCTACCAATTCTATTATACGGCCCATATCCTCGTCATTGTTCACGAAATCCAGATCATCGGTATTAATAATCAGCTTTTCGTGGGGATACCGTTCGATCCAATCTTCGTACAGCCGGTTCAGGCGTTCTAAATACTCGATGCGAATGGTATTTTCATAATCGCGTCCGCGCTGCTGAATCTGCTCGACCAGGGTCGGCACCTGTGCGCGGATATAAATTAATAAGTTGGGAGCCCTCAGGTAGTTTATCATTTCCTCAAACAGTGCATGGTAGTTGCTGAAATCGCGATCGCTCATGAGTCCCATCTCATGCAGATTTTTAGCAAAGATCTCCACATCTTCGTAGATCGTGCGATCCTGTACCACCCGTCCCCCCTTCTCAAGCATCTTTTTTTGGTGGCGAAACCGGCTGGACAGAAAATAGATTTGAAGATTAAAGCTCCATCGGCGCATATCCTCATAAAAATCAGCAAGATAGGGGTTATTATCCACAGATTCGTATACCGCCTCCCATCCCAGGTGCTTAGCCAGCAAGCCCGTTAGTGATGATTTGCCCGCCCCGATATTCCCGGCAATCGAAATAAATTTAAGATTATCGGAAGCCGATTCACCGGCAAGTACGTCGTTATTGTCTTTAGCCATGCCTCTGATTTTTACCCAGCAAGTGATACATTTCTTTCTTATAGAATTCAACACCGGGCTGGTTAAAAGGATTCACTTCCAGGCTGTAGCAGTAGACGGCCGTCATCAGCTCATACAAATAGATGAGCTCTCCGAGGTGCTGGGCATTGAGCTGGTCCATAGTCACTGCTATACAGGGCACGCCCCCATCGTGGTGGGCCGCTATGGTCCCTTCAAAAGCCCTGCTGTTGATATCATGGAACGAGCGTCCGGCCAGGTAATTCAGTCCATCATGATTTTGCCGCTGTTCCGGGACCTCCGGGCTATCGTTTATCGATCTCACGCACAAAAAAGTTTCCGTCATCGTGCGCGTCCCCTCCTGGATAAACTGTCCCAAACTGTGTAAATCGGTAGAAT
>NZ_JBEPWZ010000255.1:0-4417 GCF_041642155.1 Fodinibius sp. | reverse complement strand
CCACCGAATCCATATCTGTCAAGTTGGAGTGAAGCGTCCCGACATCCGCTTTAAAATCGATGGATGAAGAGGCCCTCAGCGGGCGGTCACTGCGGAAGTTGGCCGTCAGCTGGGACTGTCCGTCCCGAAGACTCCAATGCTCAAACTGCAGCGTATCAGCTTGTATATCGGTAGAGAGCAGTAAGCGGTTTTGATCGGCATTGACGTTAAAGCTGATACGGGAATCGGTGTATAACGACGGAAAATACGGAAAATATGTTTTTATAAGCTCTAAATCCTTGGTGGTTATACTGCCGTCCAGTACAATATTCTGTGACGGTGGCTGCACTTGGGGCAACAGGGCGGCCGTACTGTCCTGTTTAATTTCTGCCCGGTATCGATCGCTCAGGTAGGTCGACCAGAAACCGGCCTGCCGCATAATCTCACGGGGATACAAATGACCACGCACATTCATATCCAGCAGTGAACTTGTCACTCTGAACGAGCGACGTTGGTTGTCCAGGGTATTGATATCCGCATATAACTGGTGAGCCCGCACTGTATCGCCGTTAATAACAGACGGGGCAACGTCAAAACTGGCCTGGCCTTCGGTATTATTCAGATCAAGGTCTTCCCCCTCCACATTGTAGTCAAAATTTAGCCTGGTATCGGCCATCAGGGTATCGCCCGTCAACTCTGCCAGATTGATATTCTCGGCTTTACCCTTCATGGTAAACGGAGGACGCTCACGGCTGAAGTCCACCTCCCCGGAGCCCGACATCCGCTGCTCACCCTTCTGATAGTTATACTGGTGGTTCCAGCGGCCATTGGAAAGCGACGAGGTTAACTGAAGCAAGTCAAACTCCTGTTGATTTAACCTGCTTTCGTTAAAAGTAACCTCAAAATCCGACACAGCCTGATCGAACGTCACGCCAAAGCCCGTAAGGCGGGCATCAAAATTAAGCGAAGTCGTATCCAGCGTAGCGGGCGCCAGCCAGCTCACATCCATATTTCGGGCGGCCATGGTCCCCTGGTACTGATGGGGCTCCCTCAGCTGACTCCCGCCCTGCAGGTCCAGCAATCCAAACGGAGAGCTAAGGGCCAAGTCGACGTTGATCGAATCCAGGCTGCCATCGGCACGTCCATTCATGGTGAGGTCTTCGAGGGCCTGATATGCCGGGGTTTGCAGGGTATCCAGCAGCGACCGGATATCCTGCCCGCGCAGGTTGACACTGTCGATACTCACCTGGTAAGCAAAAGCATCGGGATCCCGGAGGTTTTGAAACAACCCGCTTAACTGAAAAAGGCTTTCTCCCTTGCCTACGGATACTTCATCCACCCTCAACGAATCGGTGGAACCCTCGGTATACAACTGGAAGGAAAGCGGCCCTTCCACATTCGGTACAGCGGGAATGATATTCCGAAATTCGCGGGGATACAAAGCCGTGGATACCATGTTAAGGTCGTAAAGGGCGCCCGAAAGCTGGTTCAGAAAGTCAGGGGAGCCCAGGTCCGCCCCATCCACTTCGCCATTGAGAATCAGCTCTGAGTTGCCCAGATGGAAGTAGAACGAATTAAATTCCAAAAAACGCTGATCGCTATAGATCTGTCCCGTCATCGTAAATTGTCGAAGGTCGGGGAGGTCGGTTTCCGCCGATATCGCCTCGATATCAAGATAACGCTGGTTTCCGGTCCACTCCAGGAAAAAATTAGCATTAAAATCCGATATCGTAACCGAAGACGGCAGGCGAACCGTTTGGGTAGCATCCGTAACATTTTCCAGGTGAATCCTCCCGCCCGTAACAGCCACCCTCGGGGCCAGTATTTCCACATTCACATTGCTGAACCACGGTTCACCGGCGCGATCTGTGGTATCCGGGGCCGACGGGGTTTGTTCCAAAAAAACGACGGAACCGTCCGCTCCCCTGCGCAGCCATAATTCAGGTTCATTGACCACAAAGCCTGTTATGCTCACCTTGTTGCGCATGAGCTCCCAGATATCGATTTCATTTTCTATGCTTTCGATACTCGCTATAGTGTCCGCCGCCGCCGAATCCCGGGAAACCATGGTAACATCCCTTAACTGAACGCGGAAGGGCAGAAATCCCCCTATATCTCCCACCGAAAGGTCCGCCTTGTACGCGCGCTCCACCCGGTCTTCAACGCGGTCAAGCAGGTAATTCTGAACGATGTCGAGCTGGAGCAATCCTATAACACTGCCTGCTGCAATAAGCAAAACAAACAGGATGGTAAGGACAATCCCCCAAAGATATTTCCAGCTTTTATGTAACCAGCGAAGAATCAAAAATCACTCAAACCTAATGGTTGTTTACGTAAACTGTGCCAGTGCATACTGCCAGGATTCTTCCAGTTTTGAAAGATCTGTGCAAGGTTGAATATAAGGCGAACCCCACTCTTTCAATAACACTAATTGTATGGTGTTGTCTTTTACTTTTTTATCTGTCCTCATCGCTTCAATAAGCGCACCGATATCGGCGGGCAGCGATTGAATCTGACGCTTGTATAACGGCAAGAAGGGACTAAAACGTATATCGTCTACCGAATGGCCCAGCTGCCGGGAAAAATGAGTAGCTGCGATCATGCCCGCAAAAACAGCTTCTCCATGTGCCAGGTTTCCATAGCCCGCCACCTTTTCCAAAGCGTGTCCGAATGTATGGCCAAAATTGAGAAAAGCCCGGTTTCCGGCTTCCAGGACATCTTCTTCCACAATATCGGTTTTGATGCGGACGCTCTCACTGATCACGTTGGCCCATCGTTCATCCGGTTCGGGGATACTTTTTATGAGTCCGGTCAGCTCATCGAACAGCTCCGGTTTTCTGATGGCAGCATATTTTATGACTTCCGCCATGCCCGTAATCCACTCTTCTTGTTCGAGCGTACGTAGAAATGCCATATCCGCAAAGACCGCTTCCGGCTGATAAAATGCGCCGACCAGGTTCTTGCCGGTAGGATGATTCAGTCCCGTCTTTCCGCCGATGGAACTGTCAACCATGGCGAGCAGGGTGGTAGGCATGTGAATTAATGGAATGCCCCGCAGCGTCGATGCCGCCACAAAGCCGGCCAGGTCGCCGGTCACGCCTCCGCCCACAGCAAGGAGCGGCGTACCGCGCTCTACACCCTCTTCCAGTATCCTGTCTACCATCAGCTGCCATTGCGAGAGCGATTTCGACCTCTCGCCCCGGGGAACCTCCAGCCACAGGATCTCCCGGAAGTAGTCGTCGCATATCTCCTGAATTTTGGTATGGTGCAGCTGGTCCACCTTCTCGTCTATGATGACAATAATTTTCTCCGGGTGATAGTGCTGCGAACAAAAAGAGGGCAACGCTTCCCGGACATCCTGTCCGACGCGGACCCGGTAGCGGTCTTCAAATGAAATATCTACTTCTATATTATGGTGATGCGACATGATTGCGAATTTTATTAATCAGTGTTTTAACTTGTTTATCGGCGGACTCCCCGGCTTTGATCTTCAGGGTGATCATCGCCTGCTCGTATAAGGGCAGTCGATCTTGATACAGAACCTTCAGCTCTTTTTCGAGGGTATCCCGATCCTTGGGCTCCCCCCCGTCATCCAGCAGCAGGGGGCGGTTGGCATCGTGCGAGATGCGGTCTATGATCACCGGTATGGGTGCTTCAATGAATATAAGCAAGCCGTTGCCCTTCAGATGATCCAGCAGATGCTGATTTTGCAAACTGCCGCCCCCCAGGGCCACCACGCCTTCGAACTGCTGGGCTACTTCCAGGAGAGCGCTCCGCTCAATGGCCCGAAACCTGCCTTCCCCGGATGTCTCAAAAATATCGGGGATCGGTTTTCCCGCCTTTTCTACGATACGATCGTCCAAGTCCAAAAAGGGGCGGCCCAGCTCTTCGGCCAGTTTTTGGCCGATGGTTGTCTTGCCGGCGCCCATAAATCCACATAAAAAAATGACTTCAGATATTTCTACATCTATATCCATATCCATAATTCGGTTAATGTTAACGTGAGTTCGATATACATATATATAACAAAGTGCTACATAGAAAAATGCTCCTGCTGTGATAAGCATCTCTTGGTTGCATTATTTCAGTGTAGACGCTTATAACTGCCATGCTGTTCCGTTTAAATCATTATTTCGAACCCGGGTTTCTGTTAATGATTACCGGGATTGACCGGGGGTACCATTTCCACCTCTTCGCGCTCCAGCACAACTGAGCCCGGAGGACTCCCTTTCGGTTTTCGAACATATTTGCGCTTGGTGTACATAACCGGGGCCGTTTTCATGCCCCGGGCCTTGGAATAAAAAGCGGCATAGCCGGCGGCCTGCAGGATCACCCGTTTGGGCGGGTAGTCCTTTTGATTGCCCATGCGGATTACCACGTGCGAGCCGCCCACCCCGCGGGCATGCAGCCAGATATCCTCTTTGTGAGCCAAACTGGT
>NZ_JBEPWZ010000254.1:0-4423 GCF_041642155.1 Fodinibius sp. | reverse complement strand
ATGACAGACTGAATATTCTCAGCTACAAATTCGGCCGCCGCCTCACCCATGGTTTCCTTTGAATCGTATGCCTGAACGGTTAATGAATCGATCCTGGTCTTTCGTATAAGATGGTTTTGTGCCATAAAATAAAGTGTTTATATCCTGCTAACATTTAAATAGTTAAGATCGTATACTTTTGAGTATACAAATTTAAAATATTTTCCCATAAACTTTAAATCGCTTACATATAATTTAACATCCATTGATAACTCCGTAGCTCCGCTACCTGGGGCACACTGTGACCCTCTTCGTGATTGAATAACCCTGTACTGCAGGGGTTGCCATATAATTCGTAGACCGACAGCGCCTCTTCGATGAACGGCCAGCTCTTGCTGCCATCAGCGCTGTCCCCGCCTACCAGCAAAAAGGGCCGCGGGGCAATAAGTCCCAGCAGTTCGTGGTGATCATGCCCGAAATCCCGAATGGACTCCCCCAAATACCAGGGCGCATCCCAGTTGGAAAATTTCGTGCTGATTCCCCCTTCACTGCTCACGGCCGACTTGACCCGCTCATCAAAAGCCGCCAGATAGAGCGCCTCTTTCGCACCGAGAGAGTGTCCCATCACCCCAAGCCTCTCACCATCCACCATGGACTGGCGCTGAAGCAGATCGAGTGCCCGGGAGGCATCAAACAACATTTTGGCCATGCCTTTAGTGTCCGGGTGACGTTTTCTGAATCGTTCGGCCTGTTCCCCGTAGGAACGCTCACCTTTATCCACCCAGAGGAAGTTCATCGGGCTGAACGTTACGCAGCCAAGCTGAGCCAGCTTCAGACCAAAAGCTTTCTCCGGCGCTCCCCGCACGCCCGCCGGCTGCTCGATGGTATTATCCGTGGTCGAGTGCAGGGTCAAGACCCCGGGGAGCGGACCCTCATGATACCGGGGCTTGATCAGGTAGCCTCGCACGACCCTACCCGGCTCTCCCTCATATTCCACCAGCTGCCTTATCACCCCGGTCGGGTGGTCTTCCTCAATAACCTCCGGTTGCGGAGGTTCGGGGTTCTCCGGCAGCGGTCCCATAAAATTGAGCCACCGCTCCCGAATCAAAGCACGCTTTCGCTGCCAGTCCACCAGCGTTTCGATCGCCCGCCCGTCCTCGTCAACCCGTAAAGCCGGGAGTCCGGGACTTGAGGACACAGCCTTATGAGGCTGCTGAATCTCTTTCAGCCAGGGTACTTCCCGGCCCAGACTTTTTCCCGGCCGATCCATGCCAGCCGTATGCGGAGCTATGTAGCCGGCCAAGGCTGCCGAAGCAGACAACCGCATAAAATCACGTCTTAGCATATTATCCATTAATTTTTAACCGGAATCTATGCAAGCATCGAAATCTTTATTCCAGTTCTATAATATAACCTGTTCAGCAGTTGAATATTTATTTAAAAGAACCAACCTTTTTTTCCAGGCAGGAACTCTTTGCCTAAAATATGTGCATACAACATGGCAAGCAAAAAATCCATTAGATCCCTCTTAATAAAAATCTTTGAGTATTCGATACTTTTACAAATCGCATTTGGTCACTACTTCGGCAAACACCACGTAGCCAGGCTGTAAACGCTTATTCCATAGTAATAATCATAGCGCAGGAATGAATTCCCGCGCTATGAATTGGACCGAGCCACAACGAAATGGGCTATTTAAGAACCTTGGGAAGGGGCCTGCCAGCTTTCCCCTTCAATTGTTTCAAGCGGAGGCTCGTTATTCTCGGCGCCTGGGTAGCCCGGATTCTGGTTGACCCTTCCCTGGGTATTCGACTCGATCATGTTATCGGCCACCGGCCAGAGGAAGTTATGAGGATTGATATGGGGATGGATACCTCCGACAATTTCCACCTGGTCCCCGATGGGATACGGAATCCCGATCGAAATACTGGTCCCGCTCTCGGGATGTTCGGGGTAATAGAAATTGCGCGAAATCACCCGGTCATACCACCAGTTGTCCTGGTGTATCGATTCCATGTCGTACCCGTTTCTGCCCAGTTCGGCCATCGTAAAGGAGACGCGCGCCAGCTCGTTCTGCTGCATGCCCTCGGCAAACAGTTCACGAACCCGCTCGTCAAAAATATAATCGATGGTGACATCCCCGGCCGAAATCAGGGGAGCCTCCGCGCGTGCCCTGATCTTATTGATATCGTCCGCAGCGGCCTGCATATTGTCCAGCCAGTAGTTGGCCTCGGCCCTTATCAGGTAGGTCTCGGCCAGGCGGAACAGGTACCAGTCTCCATTCCCACCGAAAGGACTCGCTTCTTCGCTCTCCTCCGGGACATACGTTTTATAATAGGGCATGGCATACATGGAGGTGATCACCCTTCCGCGGGCCCCCGTGGTGTATTCGATGGTCCACTGGTCGCCGTAATTCACCGATTCCGGGTTGTTATACCGCATTTCATGCACATCCACCCAGTTGATGTCCGCTCTCCGCAGGTCGGGGGTATCCTCCCACGTATACCCCTCTTCCTCCCAGGCGCGATACTGCAGGAACTCGGTCAGTGCGATATCCGGATTACCCCGCCCCAGCGTGTCGTACATCGGACCGTCATCAATCATGCCGGCATTGCCTTCACTGTCGCGGTGACGGGAATGCCACCAGTCGGGGTGAAATGTTCGCATCGTAAACATGCCGGCATTATCCCGGGCGCCGACCGGGGCTTCATACCGGTCAACAATAGCCAGAATCGTTTCGGTATTGGCCGAACTGTTTTTATTCATCGGCCGGTGCAGGTCCCATATAACATTGCGCTTGGGGTCGTCCGCATCTTCTCCGAATCGCTCGGTCATCAACGCATAGGGACCATTAATCACTTCACTTGCCGCATCCCTGGCCTGCTCAAACTCCAGGTTGGCGAGGTAGATTTTAGACAACAGGTGGTAGCCGGCGCCCCTGCTGACCGCGCCCGGGACAGCTTCCTCCGGGAGATGCTCAACGGCAAATTCCATATCCGACTGAATTTTGTCCAGAATGGCCTCGCGAGTATGCGTCTGGAAGTCCAGTTTGGCTTCCTGTATTTCTTCCCCTACAAAAGGGACATCCCCGTAGCTGTGGACCAGCCGGTTGTACCAGTACGAGCGGTGCCACAGGGCCTCGGCCAGGATCTCATTCCGCCGCTGCTGGTCATCCCACTCGATGTTATCAATGCGAGAGATTACAACATTGGCATCTTTGATATAGGTGTAGACATCATTGATCATGCTTGCCTGCTGGAAGAAACCGACATAGGTACTCGGGCTCCCGTTAAGGTGGTCCTTGTCCATCGCCCAGATACCGATCCCCGCCTCCGTGGCGTCCCACTGACCGATAAAAAGAGCACTCCCCCTGCCCCCGGTAAATTCGGCATCAGCGAGAGTCTTCCGCATGGTTACCAGCTGGGCCTCAAAACCCGCTTCATTGGTATATGTATTCTCGGGCGCAAAGAAAGATTGGGGTTCAGGCTCCAGGAAACTGTCTGAACACGATATCATGATCAGAGAACCGATCATCAAAAGTAAAGAATGTGTTATAATACGTTTCATAATATTATCCGTTTAAATCGTTTGGATTCGCTCTTGCTTAATTTCGTTTTTATTATAATGACACATTCAGCCCGAGCGTAAATGTTCTCGGCATGGGCGTCATGCCTGATTCGGGATCCCAGCCGGGCCAGTCGTCAAAGCTATAGAGATTGCGTACGGAACCGAAGAACCGGAGATTTCGGAGTTGCAATCGCTGGATAATATGCTCCGGCAACGTATAGCCTAACGTCAGGTCCTGTATGCGAACGAACGAGGCATTTTTATACATCATGATGCCCCCGCCGAACGGGTCGTCGGTCAGAGAAGTCCGCGGCCATTCATTTGACCGGTTCTCTTTCGTCCAATAGGGCGTGGGAGGCGTATTCCGCCGGTCATACGTTGAATGCGAGTGGATCGCATTCCCAAACGGAAGCTTATGGCCCAGGTTGGCGCGGATAAAGACCGAAGCGGAGAAATTTTTATAGGACACATCATTGCGCAATCCAATCCGGAAGCGCGGCTCGGTATGACCGATGAAGCGCTTGTCGTCCTGCGATTGGTACGTGCCGTCATCATTTATGTCTACGGCTTTGATATCACCCGGACTCAAGTTGTATACATCCGCTGCTTCCGCTTCTTCTTCCTGCCACATTCCGATAATATCATAGTCCCATATCACGTCTATGGACTTGCCCGGGAACCAGTTGTTAGAGTAATCCGGAAGCTCTCCCTCGTATTGCTGTCCCTCTAACGTATAAGTCCCGGTATCACCGAAAAGTGTCTTGATTTCATTGCGGTTCAGGGAAAAGTTCAAGCCGGACTCCCAGTTGAGATCCTGTGAGCTGATGTTTACCGTATTTACCGTAAACTCGAAGCCCTTGTTGCCCAACTCCCCGAT
>NZ_JBEPWZ010000253.1:0-4464 GCF_041642155.1 Fodinibius sp. | reverse complement strand
TCCCTGGAGGATTTGGATGACCAGGATGTCTGGGTAGGATTGCGTCCCTGTTCTCCCGATGGTTTGCCCTATATAGGCAAAGTCGAACCCTATAAAAATATCTTTGTTTCAACCGGCCATTCCATGGTGGGGATGAGTTTAAGTTTTGCCAGTGGTGAAATAATCAGTCAATTGATCTCTGATGGCCAGGCTGAACTATCCCACCCTATGATGGATCCTAATCGTTATTCGTAAAATTCAGTTAAGTTTTCAAAAATTATATAGCCGAATACCTTATGACCCATACAGATAAATCATGGTTCAGCTCATTTTCCAGGGGTAATCGCATAAACCTTGCCATATCAGTGCTGGTTATCATCCTCGGCGTCATTTTTGCCGGAGATATCCCCCGGCAGGGTGATCATTTCGGTTTCTGGTCGGTGTTGCCGCCCCTGGTGGCTATCGTCCTGGCGTTCTGGACCCGGGAGGTGGTCAGCGCCCTTTTCGTCGGTATTGCCCTCGGGGGCGTCATATCGGGGAACCTGAATATTGTCCAAGAGTACCTGATCCCTTCGATCGGCACCGAAGATTTTGCACTGATACTACTGGTGTACCTGTGGTCGCTCGGTGGACTCATTGGCATCTGGACGCGGACGGGGGGAGCTCAAAAATTTGCCGCCTGGGCAAGTAACAAGATTGTGCGGGGACCCAAAACGGCCAAATTCTTCACCTGGCTGATGGGACTTGTTTTTCACCAGGGGGGCACGATCAGCACGGTGTTGACAGGGGCTACCGTGCGACCGATTACCGACAAACACGGCGTGTCGCACGAAGAAACCTCCTACATGGTAGACTCGACCGCATCGCCGGCCGCTACCATCATCCCCTTTAATGTTTGGCCGATATATATCGGGGGACTGGTGGTCGGGACCATCCCGATGTTTGAGACCTCGCAGGACGGGATCGCCTTCTTCTTTTCGGCGCTACCGTTTAACTTTTATGGTATTTTTGCCCTGATTGTCACCTTCCTTTTTGCGTGGGAGCTCCTGCCCTGGATCCCCGGTAAGAAAATGAGGGCGGCTATCAGGCGTGCTAAAGTGACCGGCAAACTGGACCGGGATGAATCCGAGCCGCTGGCTGCGACCGAGCTCACAGAGATGAAGATTCCTGAGGATTACCGCCCCGGGTTGTTTGATTTCTTTGGTCCCATCGGTACCCTGCTCGGCGTTGCGATCATTCCCTATATCGTCACCTTTTATATTATGGGACAGGAAGATCCGCTTTTAATGATTGCAGAAGCCTTTGTGCTGGCCGTGCTGGTGGGGATGTTTGTGGCCCTGGCCAAAGGAATGGAACTGAAAACCGTAATGGAGGGCTTTATTGATGGCTGCAAAGGCGTGACGATCGGCGCTATCATTCTCGCGCTGGCGGTCTCTCTGAAAAGCGTAGCCGATTCGGTGGGTACCGCCGCCTATATTATCGAACTGGTCGGCGATGCCATAGTACCTGCGGCGCTTCCGGCTATTTTAATGCTGCTTTGTATCATTATCGCTTTTTCCACGGGTACGTCGTGGGGGACCTACGCGGTGGTCTTTCCGGTAGCGGTTCCGCTGGTTTGGGCCGTGTTGCCGGATCCCTTTTTTCTGACGATCTGTTTTGGAGCCGTGGTGGGCGGGGCGGTGTTCGGGGACCAGTGTTCGCCGATTTCCGATACGACCATTCTTTCTTCACTTGCTACCGGCTGTGATCTCATGGATCACGTCTACACCCAGGCACCGCTGGCCATTCTTGCCGCCAGCATCGGGGCTGTTCTATCTACCTTGATGGTGGTTTTCTTTGTTTGATGATGAATCAGCTTTTCATAGTAGCCTCTGGAGACAGGCTGTCAGGGAAGGGTTGAGGCAAAGGCTGCGGTTGAAGATTCTATCACCAAATAACAGCTGACTCCGAATAACCGGTAACGAATAACAAATAACTAAAGCTAACCCACACCTTAGATAAGCTCTATAACATTACATACCTAAAGGTTATTTCACATGTATGCGTGAATATTTCGATTTAAAGCAATGCAGGAGCCGTTAACTTTCGGCATCGAGCCGGGACGTGCAGTGGGGACAGCGGGTGGCCTGTATGGGGATATCGGAATAGCAAAAGCTGCACTTTTTTACGGTAGGGGAAACCGGTTCGGGTGTTTGCTTGGGATCCCTCAGCCTGTTGATGTAACGCACCAGCATAAAGACGGCAAAGGCAACAAGCGCAAAACTGATCAGGGAATTTAAAAAGCTTCCATACCGAAGCACGGAAGCGCCCGCTTCTTCGGCCACCTGAAGGGATGCATAGGGACCCGGGGTGGTTCCCTGGCTGAGCACCAGGAACGCATTACTGAAGTCGATATTACTGGTCAGCAGTCCCAATGGCGGCATCAAAATATCTTTTACCAGCGATTGAACCACCGTCGTAAAGGCCGCACCGATAATGATACCCACCGCCATATCAATGACGTTGCCGCGAACCGCAAAGGCTTTGAACTCTTTCCACATAATAATCAACGTTAAGTGAGACTTGAAAAACCCTTAAAACAAATCGTTCGACTACGTTCAGGAGAAAATCCGGTTTTTCAACGTCCTCTTTCAATTAAAGTGGATCAGTCAGGAATACAAGTACATACGGATGAATCGAAATCGAGGAGACCCGTTACTCCTCTTCGCCGGATCCGGGCCCGCCGGGAGCCGGCTCTTTTCCTCTTCCTCTTCCTTTTCCTTTTTCTTTGTCCACCTTTTCCTGGGATTCTTTTCCACCTTCTGTTTTCTCTCCCCCCTCATCGTTCTCATTCCACTCTTCATCCTCAAGCCGGTCCAGGTCCCCGTTCATCCACTGCATCACTACTTTGCCGGACACCTCCTCTTTTTCCACAAGCTCATCCGCCAGCTTGTCCAGGACATCCCGGTGCTTATTGATTGCTTCGAGGGCCCGGTCGTAGGCTGTTTTAAGAATCTGGTGCACCTCCTGGTCGATTTCGCGGGCAGTGCTGTCGCTGTATTCCTGTTGGCTGCCCATCTGTTCGCCAAGGAAAACCTGCTCCCGCTGACCTCCGAAAGCAATATTATTGAACTTATCACTCATACCCCAGTCCAGCACCATCTTGCGGGCAAGCTTGGTGATCTGCTTGAGATCATTTTCAGCCCCGCTGGTGGCCGTATCAAAAATAAGGTTTTCCGCCGCTCGTCCCCCCATCATAACGGCCATGCGGTCAAGCATATATTTTTTCTCATACAGCAGTTTTTCTTTTTCCGGCAGCTGCATGGTGACTCCCATGGCTTTGCCGCGCGGGATGACCGTTACTTTGTGTATAGGATCGGTATCGGGCAGGGCAGCGGCGACGATAGCGTGACCTGCTTCATGATAAGCCAAAAGTTTTTTCTCGTGGTCTGACAAGCGAATGCCCTCCCGTTTGAGACCCATCATTACTTTATCTCGAGCCTGGTCAACATCCTGCTGTTCTACCGCTTTGCGCTTGTACCGGGCAGCGATAAGAGCGGCTTCGTTGAGCAGGTTTTGCAGGTCCGCGCCGCTAAACCCGGGAGTGGACCGGGCGATTTCTTCAAGGTTAATATCATCAGAAAGCTTTTTGTTCTTGGCATGGATCTCTAAAATTTCTTTCCGGTGTTCCTGGGTGGGCAAGTGAACGGTAATCTGGCGATCAAAACGTCCCGGACGAAGCAACGCCTTGTCCAGTATATCGGGACGGTTCGTCGCAGCCATCACTACAACGCCTTCGTTGGGTTCAAACCCATCGAGTTCGGCCAGCATCTGATTGAGTGTTTGTTCGCGCTCATCGTGTCCGCCTCCCAATCCCGCTCCCCGTTTGCGGCCGATGGAGTCGATTTCATCAATAAAGATAATACTCGGTGCTTTCTCTTTGGCTTTTTGAAACATATCGCGCACACGCTTGGCCCCGACGCCTACAAACATTTCCATAAAGTCAGACCCGGTTATGGTAAAAAAGGGAACCTTGGCTTCGCCTGCTACGGCACGGGCCAGCAGCGTCTTGCCCGTACCGGGAGGGCCGACCATCAGCAGACCCTTGGGAATTTCGCCGCCAAGCGAGTCAAACTGGTTCGGATTTTTGAGGAAGCCTACGATTTCCTGGAGCTCTGTTTTGGCCCCTTCCAGTCCGGCTACGTCTTCAAACGTAGTATTGACTTTCTCCGCATCCTGCAGTTTGGCCTTGCTCTGACCGATCTTAAACATATTTTGTCCCTGCATGCGCATCTGCCTGAAAAACTGAATGCCAATGATGATAAGAAAAATCAGCGGAAGGCCCCATATGAGAATGGTCCACCAGTTATAATCACTTTCGGGGAGGGTCTGTACCTCCACGTTATTCGCTTCGAGCATATCCATGAGCTTCTCGTCACCAAAAGAGGGCAGATACGTCGAAAACTGGTTGTACTGGGTGGTATCATCTTCAGAGGCTTTGAGCGC
>NZ_JBEPWZ010000252.1:0-4484 GCF_041642155.1 Fodinibius sp. | reverse complement strand
TGTATGCAAGAGAGCATGAGTATCCCTTTTACCATGTAGCGGGTTCCCAGCAGTTTTCTGCTTTTCATATACCGGGAGTACCCACATATTTGCTCTATGCTCCGGAAGGCACGCTTGAATTTGTTTTGACAGGATCTATGGATGAGGTTAAATTTGACAGCTTAAGGACGATAATGGATGACAGGCGAAAATAACGGATGGATTATTTATGACGGCAAGTTGACGCCGGCCAAAGAACCGGTTGCCGGTGCGGCCTCGCGGGGACTGATGTACGGCGACGGGACCTTTGAAACCCTTCGGGTGTATGGGGGACAGACTCTGCTCTTTGAAAAGCATATGGAACGGCTGGAAGCAGGGTTGCGCGTGCTGGGTATGGATGCGAGGCATCTTCCGCGTGAGGACAGGCTTAAGGAGCAAATCCACCGGCTGCTGCGGGAAAATACACTGCTTGACCGGGACGCTATTGTCCGGTTGCAGTGTTGGCGTGGAGGAAAGCGGGGGTATACGCCCCGAATCCGGGCTGAAATTCATTATACGGCAACAGCTTCCCAGTGCCCCGATTACGAAGGAACATACCCTGTCCTGGCCACCGTTGCGACCCGGCGCATCCCGTCCGAATCCCTCCCTTCCACGGGAAAGTTTACCAACGGAATTAATTATATCCTGGCCGCACGGGAGGCGGCTTCCCAGAATGCCGATGACGCGCTCATGCAAACCGTTGACGGCCGGGTATCCGAGACGACCATTGCCAATATTTTTTGGATTAAAGAGGGACAAATTTTCACTCCTTCTGTGGATTGTGACTTGATTCCGGGGATCACCCGACAGGCTATACTGGACATTATTGACCGGCACCCGGTGTACCGCTGCCGGGAGGGAAGCTATGCCGTTGAGGCCCTGTACGAAGCCGATGCCGTGGCCCTGTGCAATTCGGTCCGGCAGATTATGCCCGTTCGGGGGATCGATGGTTGTACTTTTGACACCGGGCATCCTGTTTTAAACGAGTTGAAACAGATATATTCGGATTATTGTCATCAAAACCTGAACCCCCTTCCGGACAGTGATTGAATGAGGATAAACCTGGCAGCGCTTTCAAATACATTGGCTCAACAGGGGCCGGTGATACTGCTGGAGTCGCAGTCCCGCGAACACCCGTGGTCGCAGCGATCGTATGTAGCCGCACGACCCAAAGCTGAAATAAAAGCATACGGCAGGCAGATCCATATTTCAGGAGAAGAAGGGCAACAGTGTTTTGACGCAAATCCGTGGGAAGCGCTGCGCATATTCAGGGAACAGCATGATGGCTGGCTGTTTGGATATCTGGGATATGATCTCAAGAACCATACCGAACAGCTGAGGTCGCAAAATCCGGATGCGATAGAAGCCCCAGATCTCTATTTTATGGTTCCCGAGTTTATACTCGAACAGGATCGCGTTACTCTTCAGGGCGGCATGATCAAAGGAGACTTGTTGACAATAGATAAACGGCATGCATTCAGTGGCAGCAGGGCTCGTTTCAAGGTGCGGGACCTCGCCCCCCAGCTGTCTGTGGATGAATACCTGGAGGGGATCAGGGAGGCGCAGCGGGCGATTGCTGACGGTGATTTTTACGAGATTAACTTATCACACCAGCTCCGGGGGAAATTCAGCGGTTCATCCCTGGCACTCTACCAGCGTATGAAAAAAGTGGGCCCGGTTCCCTTTGGAGCGTATCTCCGAACCCCCGATTGCACGGTTTGCTGTCAATCGCCGGAACGCTTTTTGCGCAGGGAGGCCGGGACAGTTTGTTCCCAGCCGATCAAGGGAACCTCCCAAAGAGGGAAGGACGAACAGGAAGATCATTTGCTGAAAGAAGCGCTGTCCAGATCAGCCAAGGAACGTGCTGAAAACCTGATGATTGTTGACCTGGTCCGTAACGACTTGAGCCGCATTGCTGAAAAAGGGTCGGTAACCGTAACCAGATTGTTCGACATTGAAACGTTTGGGACCGTTCACCAGATGGTTTCCACGATCAAAGCAAAAGCCGGGGATAAGGACCCGGTCGGTATCCTGCAAGCCTGTTTTCCCATGGGGTCCATGACCGGTGCCCCCAAGATTAGTGTTATGGAAGCCATAGAACGAATAGAAAAGTACCGGAGGGGCATTTATTCCGGTGCTATCGGATACATCAAACCGGACGGGGATTTTGACTTTAACGTGGTCATACGAACAGCAATTATCAAAAACAACGAACTGTTCTACGCGGTGGGCGGGGCCATCACCGGTGATTCAAATCCCCAGGCTGAGTGGAAGGAAACGTTGGTCAAGGCAGAGGCGTTGAGGGATGCGGTTGATTCCTGACGGAGCGGCGGCTGGTTTGGTTATGGCAAGCGCTGTTGCCGGTGCCTGTAATGTTTTCCGGCGGGGAACATTTATTCCCGCCCGGGGGTATCAGGTTAATCAATGAAGTAATACATACGGGCAAGAGGTAAGAGCCTGCATTTCCCAACCGTATGATTAAAGGACCACGCTGTGTTATTTTCATTGGAGAGCAGAACGAGCAGCACTCCCGTGATATCCGCAGCAGGAGTCCGACTGCTGCGTTAAAACGGCCCGGTTGTTGGGACCGGGAATGAGTATTCAGAAATAGCTGTTCATTTTGAGTAGCAGCTCATTTTATTTTTTGTAATATTTGCATGGTAGTGTTATCGCACCGTGGCTATTAATATTCGTCAATAGAAACCAAAGAGGAAATTCTTATGCCGGCAACAATAGAAGAGATTCGAAGTATACTCAACGAAGTGAGGCCCCAGCTAATGAGCAAAGCCAATGTGATGGCTACGGGCATCGGGTATAAAAGAGTGGATAACAGGACGACGGATAAACTGGCTATTATTTGTTCTGTAGCGATAAAAATGTCTGTCGAAAAACTGGATGCAGAAGATCTGATCCCCCAGGAAATTCAGAGTGTCCCCACCGATGTGAACCCGACAGGTATGTTTCGCACCCTTCAGGATCCTAAGGGACGGTTTCGTCCGGCTCCCGGGGGTGTGAGTATCGGACATGTGAACATTTCTGCCGGTACCCTTGGTTGTCTGGTTGAGAAAAACGGAGAGCTGTTTATCCTTTCAAATAATCACGTGTTAGCGAATAGCAATGAGGCCGATTTGGAAGATCCTATTTTGCAACCGGGTCCCTTTGACGGGGGACTCAAGGCGGAGGATGAGATAGCCACGCTCAGTGAATATGTGCCCATCATCTACAACGATGAGGGCGACAACTCTGAGAGCCCCGAAAACTTCGTCGACTGCGCCATTGCCAAGCCTCATAATACGGATGATATTGAAAACGAAATTTATCAGGTTGGGTCGATTGCCGGAGTCAAAGAGGCCAAATTTGATATGGAGGTTAAAAAAAGCGGGAGGACGACGGGACTGACCACCGGTGTGATTGAACAGGTGGATGTGACTTCCCGGGTAAATTTCGGAAGTAATAAAGCGGCGATCTTCACGGATCAGGTAATGGCGGGCAATATGAGCCAGGGAGGCGACAGCGGGTCCGCGGTCCTGGATAATGATGATAACATTGTGGGGCTCCTTTTTGCGGGAAGCGATACGAGTACTCTCATTAATCGCATTGAAAATGTGTTTGATGTACTTGAGGTGTCATTGCCTGAAAGTATGGTATGAAAACTGGATTGGAATCCGCAGGTGCCTTTTGCAACATCATGTCCCCCTGATTTCGGGGATGTGAGGGGAGAGGCTCTGCTATAAAAAATACGAAACCGTATTTCCTCCGATAAGTGGAGAGTAAAAACCAACATATTATTTATGGCAGATTACGAAGAGGCCGCTTCAATAAAACAGCAATATGAGCAGAAATGGCTGGCAATGGAGGAAGTTGTCGCCATAGGTATCGGTAGAGCGGGCGGAGAGACGGCCATTATTATTTCCGTGACAGAGCATTCCGATAAAGTGAGAAGAGAGATTCCCGGCCGTATTGAAGGGGTACCCATAACGATCCGGGAAACAGGAGAATTTAACGTCCAGTGATAAAGGTTCTCAAAATCATACTTTATCATACGTTCAGAAATGGTATCCCAATACGATTCCCAGCATCCCTCTTTCCCCCAGTGGGGCGCCTGTATCCCGAACATCAAACAGATCTGCAAACTCATAAATAAGTCCTCCTACAATTTTCAAAGGCTCCCCTTCCTTGTTCACGTACAGGCCGAGTCCCCCGTCAGTCATATTATTAATACGGTTGAAACGGCTTCTTGAGTAGACCGAAAAAGCGACCCGGTTACTTAAAAAATCCGGTATATATACATAGTCGAGAAACAGCGAGAACTGGTCCACCGTTCTGAAAGTCCCCTCCCAGGCCGTGTACGCTACCTGTGCTGTCCTGGTGGTTCCGTCAGCCTCCGCGGTAGTGATTGTCTCCCTTATAGTAAGCTCGGTTAAGGTTGAAATATTATTGGTTCTGTCATATCCGGCGTAAGCCCC
>NZ_JBEPWZ010000251.1:0-4522 GCF_041642155.1 Fodinibius sp. | reverse complement strand
TTGAAGATCGTGACATCAGATGCAGGTATGTACCGGCACCTGTCCCCTGTGCCCCTTCAGCCTTACAAGCCATCTCTATATCTGTTGTTATTAATTCTACCGGTATTATTGCAATATCCCTGGACAACATCAGTATTTCAGCGTCAGTTTTGTAAAGTAATAGGTTCCATTGAATCCGTGCTGGGAGGGCGGATACTTGAATACATTGAAATAGCTGTTGGCGTACCGGTGCTCATCGGGATACACAGCAAAGATGTTGTTGCCCCCGGCGGTGACGTCCAGGGCCTCCGACAGGCCGTAGGTCAGGCTCAGATCGGTTACGAATTTGGCACTGTAGGTCTGCGGCTCCCCGAAAGCACCGCCGGTATTCAGGCTGACCTCCCCGAACCGGACGCCCCGCACCATGGCCGACAGCGGACCGATATCATACTGCAGGGTGGCGGAAATCTTGGACTGGGGATCCCCCTCCTCCAGCCGCAGCCGGTCCCACGGCTGCAGGTATAAATCAGCCTGCTCTTCGAGCTGGGGAGAGGTTTCCACGGCTCCCTGCACCTTGACCTCATTAACATTGGCTCCCAGTGAAAAATTCAGCTGGCTGTCGTTGGCAAAGGGCTGGTTGTAGGTGGCTACGATATCCACTCCACGGGTCCGCGTGTCGATGGCGTTGGTGAAAAAATTGGCGGCCGACACCCCATATTCGCGAAGCTCCGCGGCGATGGTCCCCGGCAGTTCACTGACATTGAATTCACTGGTGAGTATAATGCGATCGTCCACATCTATCTGGTAGAAGTCCGTGGTCAGACTCACATTCTGAAACGGCCGGAGCGTGAATCCGAGGCTGTAGTTGGTTGAGGTCTCTTCGGTCAGGTCGGGTATGCCCAGCAGGTCGGCGGGACGACTGTTATTGTTGAACGTGCCGATCTGTACCAGGCGGTTGTTGGCATTGAAATCGCTGGATACTTTATTATAATATACCTGGTGGAGTGAGGGAGCGCGAAAGCCGGTGTTAAGGGCCCCGCGGATGGTTAGGAACCTTCCCAGCAGATATCGGGCCGACACCTTTCCGTTGAGCGTATTGCCAAAGTCGCTGTACCGCTCAAAGCGGGTGGCCCCCGTCACCAGGAAGTCCTCGGTCAGGTTCACTTCCACATCCGCAAAAGCTGCAATGTTGGTCCGCGTGGCGTTCACCTCGTCAGTGGGACGGAAGCCCGGGTAGCCCTGCGATCCGGCGGTTCGTCCCAGTGTATCTGTCTGACCCACTACCACCCCATTGGAAACACTATCCACAACACCGTAATTGCGATAGGAGGGCTCGTCGCCGGCGTTAATGCCATAATTGTCCACCCGGAACTCCGAACCAAATGCCACATTGATGCCGGACAGGGCCCGGCCAAATCGTTTGGCAAAGGTGAGTCCGGTCACATTCTGGCTGAATGAGAATCCACCCACATCGAAAGCCGTCGGGGAGGAAGCGCCCAGGGTGGCATTCACGCTGTTGGTCACCCGAAAATCAAAAGCATTCCTTCCGAAACTGTTGCTGAAATCGACCTCCCATCCCCTGTATGTCCCGCGGATGCCGGCCGTAAGGGACTTGTCGGTAATAGAGGATTCGGTCAGCGGCTGAAATCCATGCGGATAAATCTCCGGGACATTCCCCCCGTCGACGGGCAGGCGCCGGAAAGGGAAGCCAGTCCCCTGCTTGTTGCTCAGGCTTCCAAAAAAATACACCTCCGTGCCCTGATCATCCACGGGAACCGCTCCATTGACAAACGTAGAGGCGATCTGCATGCCGGCATCGCCGATATGGAACTTGAAGTCATCTCGCGTTTTCCCCCGCGCCTGGATTTCGGCGTTGTCTTCTGCCAGGGCCTCGTCCGGATTCTCGTCAAAGGGGTAGGCAAAACCGGGGGTATACACATGCAAGTCGTGATCGCCCGTCCGGTTCGTGGGCTCACGGTTGATAAAGGATCCGGTAATATTCACATACCCTTCTTCTCCCAGTGTAAAGCCGTAGTTCGCATTGACTTTGGCCGTTTCGCCGTCGCCTTCCCGGTAAACCCCGGCTGTTGCGCTGGTGCTCAGGGTGCCGGTATCTTCTTTCAGGATAATATTGATGACGCCGGCAATCGCATCCGAGCCGTACTGGGCCGCCGCCCCGTCGCGCAGGATCTCAATCCGGTCGATGGAAGCGGTGGGGATCACCGACATATCGGTTCCCACCGTCCCCCGCTTGCCTCCCAGCAGGTTAATGACCGAGCTGGTATGGCGGCGCTTTCCGTTGATGAGCACCAGCAGCTGGTCGGGACCCATTCCCCTGAGCGAGGCGGGGGCATTGTGTTCCGATTCATCCGCTGCGGACTGCCGGTTTGACTGGAATGACGGGGCGACATAAGTCAGCAGCTGATTGACATCCACCTGCGGTGCCCGGGTATCGAGGTCTTCAACGGAAATCACATCAATAGGCACCGCCGACTCCAAATTGCTTCGCCCACCGCTGCGGGTTCCGGTTACCACCACCTCATTCCCTGAAATATAGGAGGAGGTAAGGGATACATCCAGTGTTCTGACTTCACCCGGTGAAAGATCCTCCAGCGTTTCGGTCCTGCTCTCGTATCCTATATAGGAATACCGAAGCTCCGCTTCCCCTGCCGGTATGTCCAGCGAATAGCGGCCGTCCCGGTCGGTTACGGTGCCGCGGGAAGTATCAAGCAGCCGGATGTTCACACCCGGCAGCCCTTCTCCGGTCGCCCGGTCGACCACTGTACCTTCTACGGTTGCCGTCTGCTGGGCCCGGCTTTCCTGCGGGAGATATAAGAAAAAGAGAACGGCCATGAAAAGATATCCAAAAATGTTATTTCTGATGAGCATAATGATCCTGTACGTAATTAAATTGAGCTGTTACATTAAAGAAGGCTTTACAAAGCCGTTCTTTAGGCCAATATCTGCATTTTCGCACCTTCAAAATCCTCACATATGTCTTCTTATATGCTGTGGTTTTGAATGCGCCCAGGCTTTGCTATTTTCCGATGCTTCGGGACTGGTTTTTCAAAGGCTTCTTAAAATTAATGGAAAAAGTACTTTAACATTAAATCCTAAAAAGCAACGTATTACCGATATACAACATTCATGCAACACTCAAGATGACGCTTTTCCAAAACGCTTTTGATTGTATCATGACCGCTAAAATATAAGCAAATCGATACGTCATTCTCAGCTGTTTTTTGCGGAGACCGTACCTGCCCCTCATTATCCAATCTACCGTGTATATCTTATCGGTAACTTTTTTTATATTAGCCTCTTTTAATCTGAAAAATATCGCTTCCTCAAAATAAACGATACTTTTCCGATCGATGTTTTCAATCCTGTTATAAAGAAACGAAAAACCGTCACATGTTCTTCTGGCCCCTGTTAACCGCATTACTGTCCCTCGGGATCGCCCTTATTGTTGTGGACAAGTTAATTTCAGCTCCGAGATATAAAGAAGGAGCGTCCGATCATTTCAACGGGAAAAAGTTTGTCAATCCCAACGAACTGGACGAGCACCATTACGGGAATGTGTTAAAGTGGTGGTTTTCGGGCAATAATAAAGGCCCGTGGCATAAGCTAACCGAAGAGGACCTGCCTGTTCCCCCGAAACCGTCCCCGGCGGTGGCCCGCAGGGAACTGCATGTAACCTTCGTCAATCACGCCACGTTCCTGCTTCAGTTTGACGGACTCAATATCCTCACCGACCCGATCTGGAGTCATCGCGCCAGTCCCTACCAGTGGATCGGCCCCCGGCGCATGCGTCCCCCGGGACTCAAATTCAATGATCTTCCCCCCATCGATGCAGTACTCATCTCCCATAACCACTACGATCACCTGGACCTGCAAACCGTGAGAGACCTTCGCCGGAGGCACGATCCTACCTTTGTGGTCCCGCTCGGCGTCGAACAGTTTCTGCATGAGCACCATATTGATAAAACGGTGCAGCTGGACTGGTGGCAGGGGAAGCGGCTCCATGAGAAGCTTGCACTGACCGCCGTACCGGCCCGCCATTTTTCGGGCCGCGGACTGTTCGATCGCAACAAAACCCTCTGGTGCGGGTACGTACTGCACACGGAGCTGGGGAACATCTACTTCGCCGGTGACACGGGCTATGGTGATTTCTTCCGGGAAATCGGCCGGGAATTCGGCCCCATGCACACCTCTTTCATTCCCATCGGCGCCTATAAACCCCGCTGGTTTATGGAGTCCATTCACCTGTCCCCCGAAGAAGCGGTCGCGGTCCACCACGATGTACAGTCCGAACAGAGCTTCGCCATGCATTTCGGTACCTTCCCGATGGCGGATGACGGGATGTTTGAAGCAACCCGAGCCCTGAAACAGGAACTCCGGGGAGATCCGCTGCTGCAGCAGGAGTTTCGTATTCCCATCGAGGGAGAGCGCCATATCATCCGCGCTTCAAAAGAGGCGGGCTCCTGACGAATACGAAGAATGAAGGTCCCCCGGCCACGGATGTCTCCCTGCCCCGAATGTTATG
>NZ_JBEPWZ010000250.1:0-4579 GCF_041642155.1 Fodinibius sp. | reverse complement strand
ATTTTTGGATGGTATTCTTAATTCCGCTCAGCAGGCTTTTCCACCAGTAGTTGAAAATCGATTTGGTTTCATCCCGTTCAAAGCGAATGCGTCCCGCCTGCATCCCGCTTTCCGGGGTATTATCGGATCTGACCACAAAATTATTGGCTACAAAGGTCTTGAGGTTTTCCATCAGCCCATGCTGTTGAATTGATTGCTTGTCAAGCACAGAAATTTTAAAGTCTTCATAGTTCATTACAAGCGTGCCGCTGGATTGGCTTTCGTTCAGCGTCATTTCAAACTCGAGACTATTAAGCTGTCCCCGGTCTACTCGTATAAAAGCGACATGTTCTAACATGCGGTTAAAAGCAGGCATTGATACAGCGTGCAGCTGTCCGCTGACTTTGTGAAACCCTTCCCCGGTATCCATGGGAAACTCGAAGTGAGCTTCGAGCAAGCCCATCCCCATCACCCGGCTCTCCGCATCCAGTGTAGTCGTAACGCCCCCCTTAACATCCTCGGGGTAGTTGCTGATGGACCGCAACACTGCGTCTGTCTCTTCAAAGGTTATCGTGCCGGCCCTCGGTGTGTCTCCTACATATTCGCTGTAGGAAATGAAGGCGTTTTCGATTCGCAGGGAATCAATTTTGACCGGCGTTTTCAGATCACGAAAGGCAATGAACGGCAGTGGCTTGGAGGTGGGGGGACCTCCTGCGATACCACGGTTAAGGTAGTCCTCGAGCTCGGGACTCTGAATGTGGCCATAACGGGCATAGACGTGCGCAGAGTCGACCAAGAGGGGAAAATTGATGTCTTCAAACCGTATGTCGGGAATAGTAAGGGCAATACGGTCAATCGTGCTGCCGTGCCGACGGGCAAACTCCAGCTCTCCGAAGCGGGGGATAAGCTGCAGGGAGTCCAGGCTAATGATTCCTTCATCGGAAGAAACGGAAAGCTGGCTGAAGCGGAGTACATTCAGGCTGTCGGGTAGCTTCGTCATGAAGTCCCCGGCCTTTATCTCCACCTCATCAGTGATAAAAATACGTCCGGATTGTGCGGAGGCCGAATCAACCCGGATGTTACGCAGAAAAAGATCCAGCTGCCGGAGGGAAGAGAGCGTATCGCCGGACTGTGTGAAGGTTCCGTATCCTTCCTGGATAATAAATTGGTCTATCTCAATCGCCCGGTACCGCTCGGAGATGGCGGCAAGGATGGTTGAATCCAGGGATGAGGACCGGCTGCTGTCTTTCGAGGCCCCGGTGTCGTGTGGATTCTTGAGTGCAGATATATCGGGTTGAGTTAGCCTGATGGTACCAATGCGGAGTTCGTCGCCCGTGAGCGAAGAAAACAGATTCATTCCCGTGACTTCAATCTCCTCAAAAGTTCCCTCGAACAGCTTGTCGGGGGGACTTCCGGACGGAGAGGAAGGGGACGAAAAAGCGGATGTATCGGCCCGGAGCCGAGCCTTGCGGATGGTGCCGGAGCCGGAAAAAACGTTGAGATTGAAATCCTCAAAACTGAGCGTATAGGTGCTGTCGGTGGATTGCCGCACCTGCTCTTTTAGACTGTTTGACAGGTAGTCATCTGCGAAAAAAGTAATAAAAATCTGAAAGAGAAGCAGCAGTATTAGGAGTCCCCCTATAACATACAGGATACCTTTAAGCAGTGGATTCATTCCGGAAATTCTTAGCTTGGTTTTCGACATGGACGTCATGTTTAGTCAATAGAGGGATTTTTAAGCTCACCCGTTGCAGTAAGCGGTTGTTCAGCAAACATGTACTCTTCGACAGGTTTCCCTTTGATAAGGTGCTGTTGGATGATTTGTTCCAACACGTCAGGCTTGCAGGAATGGTACCATATGCCTTCCGGGTAGACGACAGCGACGGGCCCTTTTTTACAGATGCGCAGGCAGTTGGCTTTGGTGCGATAGATGCCGCCGGCTCCATCGAGCTCTAACTCTTTCAGCCTTCTTTTGAGAAATGACCATGCTTTCAGGCCGATTTCCTTCTTGCAGCATTTGGGCTTCGTCTGGTCGGCACAGAGAAAGATATGCCGCTTGATTTTATCGACGTGCAGCTCTTTGGCTTTCCTTCGGACGCGTTCAGTCATTTTTAGCGATTTGATTTATGGCTTATATATTTATTGTTAGAGAGCTTTATAAAACCGTTCTTCGGGTCAATCCTTCCATTTTTGCAAATTTAAAATCCCTTATATAAGCCTTATATGCTGTGGTTCTGAACTCGTACAAGCTTTGATATCCGCCAAACTCCTGGTTTGTCCAAGGTCGGAAGATCGATCCTTGCCGAAGCAGCCGAAAGCATATAGAATGTTGAAGTCACAACTATCGGAATCTACCTTTGCCACTAATCAGGGTAACCGAAAAAGTAAAATAACCGGAGCCTGTGAGAAGTATGTCACTTGTTTTCTTTTTCATAAAAGTCCGCTATTGGGAGGAGAACTGTACTGCATCTCCTGGATATGCAACAACGATATGTTATGTTTTAATTAAGATATAATCGCATACCCAGCGCCCCTGCGAAATGAAAGCGAAAATACGGGCTGAAATCAATGATGGGAGCAAGTTCAAAGAAGGCTTCGAGATCAGAATCCTCGATGGAGTAGACCGTCCCTGCAGGTACACGGAGTCCGGTAATAAAATCATCACTTACATCGGTCCATAACAGCCGCAACCCAAGACCATAATAGAGGTGAAAATTATCGATAGTCATGGCCCGGTGCTCCAGGACATCCGTATGCAGGTAAACCTGTGAGATATTTTCACCCAGACTGAAGGAGAGGGCGCCGTCAATAGCCAAATCTTCATTTATCCAGGCTTTGGCGCTTAGCCCCGTCGGGTCGTTGAGTATGGCGCCAACGCCAATTCTTGTTTCCTGAGCCAATGCAGAGTGATTAACAGAGAGCAGAGATCCGCAGAAGAGAAGGATAAGCAGTATCTTTTTCATGATGGGGAGGGTTGTTAGTTAAATGGATTCCGTGGAGAATGTGCATAGTGGTAATTTCACTTTAAGTATCGTCGTTTTAAGTTAAGAAAATTGAATTCCATGACCATAATATAATTCGTTTAGGCGGCATTTCTTACAAATAAAAATACAGCCGTTGATTCGGTTGTTTTTGATTACTCCCAGAAGTCCTCCAGGAATTTTCCCCACCGCTCTGAGTTGTCTTCATAAACGCGCTTGAGGTCTGAAAGAATGGCCTGAAAATCTTCATCGTCGTGCATCGGTTGCCAAACGGGATTCTCGGCGATCCAGGGGTAGTTTTCGTACCCGAGGTAGATGGCTTTGCGCAGCCAGTGCAGCGCTTCGGTGCTGTTGCCGTCGACCACGCAGTAGGATGCAAGGCGGAAGGCCATTTCACAGTCGGTTGAAGCGATGGTCAGCAGTTCGTCGGTAATCAGCGCTTCCGCTTTTTCAGGCTCTCCGTTGCGCACATAACACATCGCCAGGGTCGGGTAGGTAACCCGCCGTTTGGGATCTTCCGCAATGACTGATTCTAAAATGGGGATCGCCTTTTTATAGCCGCCCTCGCGGAAATAGAGGTACCCTTCGGTCGTACGAAGCAGCGAGTGGTCGGGCTCGAGGGTGAGTCCTTTATTGACTTCCAGCCACGCCAGGTCCATCTGTCCCAGGTAGTGGTTCAGCCGGGCCCTCCGGTTATAAATCTGGGTGGCCGCTGCAGGGTTTTTCTGCAGGGCCCGGCCCAGGAGTCGCAACGCTTCTTTGTGCAGGCCATCCAGCTGTATGATGATGCCGGCGCCCAGCAAAACCTCGGAATTGCGGCCGTTATGTTTAAGCAAATACTGAATATCCCGGCGTGCCTGGTTTTTCTCACCCCGCCACAGGTAGGTATAGGCCCGCTGTAGCTTGGCCTCCACATTGTCCGGATCGAGTTCGAGCGCCCGCTCAAGGTGACGCTGAGCCTTCATGAAGTGGGTAGGTCCCCCCATCCCATTGGTCACATAGTTCAGATGCGTGCGGCCGAGTCCCCCGTGAGCGGCGGCAAAATCAGGGGCCTGGTCAAGTACCTCCTCAAATTTGTTTTTGGCTTCCCTGAGATCTTTGGGATTGTTCGATCCCCACAGAAACCGGGAAAGCAGGGCCTGTGCTTCAAGGTATTGTTCCGACAGGTCAATGGACAGATTATCCAGCGATGTTTTTTTCTGCCGGCTCTCTAATTTTCCGAGGTTGAAGAGGGTTTCAAAAATCTCATCAGTCAGTTCGCCCTGTACCTTGACGAGGTCAAAAGAGGGCACGGAAATAGTATTGCCGGCCTGTATGGTTTTGGTAGCTATTTCCACCAGCTGCCAGTTAAGCGTAAAGCCTTCTTCAGCCGTAAAAAAAGAGCCGGTCAGCACATATTCGGTCTGCAGCTTATGCCCCGCTTCAATCTCGTCAATCGACTGATCGGAAAGGGATAAGAAGGTGCCCGGGGGACGTATAACCACCGAAGCGTTTTGGGAAAGGCGGGTCGCTATGGCATCTGCCATGGCCAGTCCGAAGTAACGGTTTCGGTCGTTGCCTTCCACCTGTTTAAAGGGCAGTACGGCGATGGAATTTTCCGGGATGTCTTGATCATCTTT
>NZ_JBEPWZ010000249.1:0-4619 GCF_041642155.1 Fodinibius sp. | reverse complement strand
CCGGATGCGGGTGACATCGGTCCGCGGCAGCTGAATCCACTGTCCCTGCGGGGTCTGCCCGGCCTGATCGCGCAGCCACTGCTGAATGTCCGCTATAGAGCCGTGCTGCTCGAACGGATAGGGCGTGGCGTACTCCCGCTCTACGACGCTGATCGCGTGCGTATGGGAGGCGATCAGCCCGGGCACCACCGTCTTCCCGTCCGCGTCAATAACCCGGGTTTCCCCGCCGATAAGATCCTCGACCTCGCCGTTATCCCCGATTGCCACGAACTTTCCTCCGCGGATCGCGACCGCCTCCACCTGCGAAAAAGTACTGTCGACGGTCAGAATGTTTCCATTCTTCACTACCATATCCGCCGGTGGCCCCCCGCTGCAGGCTCCGCAAAACATGAACACACTTATAAGAACTACCCACTGAAATTGATACATTACCTTTCTTTTTAATTTAAACAAATATTAAATACACTATTATGTTAGGATAAACGCAACCTGAAATTATGTTTTATTATGATATTCTGGTTTATCTTACGGTATATAACTATTTTGAATGTGTATGTCTAAATTATTTTTGGATGACAGGAATTTGAATGTTATGCGCCTCCAACGGGATATTTACCGGGATGTATCCAGTTGGATTACTGAACCTATTTTTTGATCGGGAAAATTTTTATATGCGTTATTTCTTTTTACTATACCAATAATTCCAATTTGGGTAATTCAAAGTAGGGGATTTTTTTAATAAAAATATAGTGCTTTATGAATAAAATTAACCGCAGAACCTTTTTAAAAAATACGTTGGCAACATCAGCGGGAACATTAGCCTTTCCCACCATTTTAGCCTCCTCTGTATTAAGCAAAAGTAGACCCAACGATAAAATCAATATTGGCCAGATCGGCTGTGGACGTATTGCCCGGGGGCATGATATGCCGGAAACGCTGAACCACAATGTAGCCCGAATAATCGCCGTTTGTGATGTTGACAGGAACCGCATGAAAGACGGGAAAGAATATATCGAGCAGTTCTATGCAGATAAAAAAGGTAGTAAAAACTACATAGATGTAAAAATGTATGAAGATTATCGTGAAATGCTCCTGAATCCTGATATAGATGCGGTGATCATCAGCACGCCCGACCACTGGCATGTACAGCCTGCTATTGAAGCGGCCCTGGCAAATAAAGATGTTTACCTGCAAAAACCGGTCTCTTTGACCGTTGCGGAAAGCCAGCTATTACGAGATGTCGTAAAAGAGCAGGGAACGATTTTACAGGTTGGCACACAGGTTCGTTCCACATCCCCGCAATTTAAATATGCCGCTGAACTAGTCAGAAACGGCAGGATAGGAAAATTACACACCGCGATCGTCAATTTTCCCGCAGACAAGCCGGGACCAGCCCTCAATACAATGCCGGTTCCCGGCCACTTGAACTTCGATATGTGGCTGGGTTCCACCCCCCGAATACCTTATTCTGAAGCTGCCGTACACCCCGATGACGGCTATGGCCGGCCGGGCTGGTTATGGCAGGAACAATTCGGCGCCGGTATGATCACGGGCTGGGGACAACATCAATTTGATTTGGCTGCCTGGGGAATGGGCACGGAACATACCGGCCCCGCATCAATAGAAGCCATGGCCCGCTTCTACCAAAATCGCCCGCGTCATGTCCATGGTGATTTTATGGTCAAGGCTCGATATGACAACGGAGTTACCATGTATGCCAATTCAAGATCTCCGGTTGTTATCAGGTATGAAGGCACGGAAGGATGGATAGAAGTATTCCGAGGAGACTATTCCGTGACGGAGGGTAATCCGGCTACCTCGGAAGCAAACAGGAAAGTCCTTAATGCAAGCAATCCCGGGATTCTTACCTCGGAAATTAACGAAGACGAAATTCACCTGTATCCCATTACCAATGAGCATCATGGCAACTGGCTGGACTGCATCCGGTCACGGAAGCAGCCGATGTCTCCCATTGAAGTGGGACATCATGTATGCACGCTCTGCCTGATCAGTCACATTGCCATGAAAATACCGGGGAAGCTGGAATGGGATCCGGAAGAGGAACAGTTTATCAATAACGATCGCGCCAATTCCATGTTAAGCCGTCCGCAGCGTCATCCTTATGGTACCGACTATATTGATATGTAGTAATATATTAGCCGAAGTTCAGAATTCGGTCGGTATGATGAAAAAATGAAAGACGTAGCAACACCCCATGCAAAACCGCCTAAACAAGTTACCCATATGAGCAATATTAGCCGAAAAAAGTTTATAGCAAGTACAACGGCCGCCGCTGCCATGCCTTTCCTTCCCGATTTAAACGGGCAGGATACTACTTCCGGTAATACTGCATCATCAATTCCGGAGAACATAACAATTGAAAGAATTGAGACCTTTCCGGTACGATATCTTTCAGTACTGCCATTCCGTTTCTTAGATGGTCCGACCGGCACCGGGCGTCCCGCTGTCCTGGTAAAAATAACTGCGGATAACGGCAGCATTGGATGGGGGGAAAGCGTACCGGTTCCCCGTTGGAGCTACGAAACACTTGAGGCATCCGTCCATGCCATAGACACCTATCTGACGCCGGTATTAACGGGACACAATCCGTTCGACCTGAAAGGGATCAAAGAGCTAATGAGCCGGGAAATTGCTCCATCATTCACCACCGGCATGCCGATCACGAAGTCGGGTATTGACATGGCCCTCCACGATCTGATGGGTAAGATCACAGGGCGGAATATCGCCGAATTGTGGGGAAGAACCACGGGCGAGGAAATAGTATTGAGCTGGACGATCAGTACGACAGATCTCGGCGAAGCGGAGGATCTGGTAAAGAAAGGGCTGGAAAAAGGATACCGGCATTTTAATCTCAAAGTGGGTCCGGATCCGGCGTATGACCTGAAGCTTGTGGAGCGGGTCAAACAGATCGTACCCGACAGTTTTCTCTGGGCGGACGCCAATGGCGGGTATGACCTCTCCACGGCCCTTGACGCTGCTCCCAGGCTGGCAGATGCCGGTGTGCCGGTATTGGAGCAGCCCATACCGATCAGCCAGATTACCGGTTACCGCAGGCTGGTGGCCCAGGGTGCGCTTCCCATCATTGTGGACGAGGGTATGGTTTCACCGGCACAGGTGCTTGAATTTATCAAACTGGACTGCCTCGATGGAGTAGCCATGAAACCGGCCCGTACCGGGGGACTGCTTTCAGCGCGTCAGCAGATAGAATTGCTCGGGCACGCGGGACTTCAATTTCTTGGCAGCGGACTAACCGATCCCGACGTGTCCCTTGCAGCTTCCCTGATTCTTTTCAGCGCCTATGATTTGTCATACCCGGCTGCCCTTAACGGACCGCAATTTCTGGCCGAAAGTATCATAACCGAACCTTTTCGTCCCGTTAACGGAAAAGTACGGGTTCCGCAGGGCGCGGGGCTGGGCGTCGAGGTAGATGAAGACAAATTACAAGACCTGGTCAGGCGGTCAAAATGAAGCTTCCAGGCTCAATCAGGGTGAGGATTCCCGGACAAAATCCGCAAACTTTTTTTCCACCCGGGCAAAATCGGCATCCCCGCGATGTACATAAACACGATATTTAAGTTCAAAATCTTCACCGGGTTTAAGCGCAAGGCGCTCATATTGCGGCCAGGAAGCCCCGAGAAACCCATAATACCGGAGAATCCACCCTGAATGGGGAAACCCCGGGTTGCCGGGATGCTGAAAAACAGCCAAGCCGGCATAGGTACTGTCGGATACCAGTGACGAATAGTCCGCCCAGCCGCTATCCACTACCAGGGCATCGTCCTCCATTACCCCTTCAGCTGTTGTTATTTTATTACCCGGGCGGCTGCCGACGGGCCGTATATTAAAACCACCGTAGCCGGTTTCTCCGCGTCCCCTTAACGTTACTTCCTTTGATGAACTATTTTGGAATCGAAGGGTAAAATCAATAGAACGGCCAATTTTGTCCGCTTTATGGGCCGTGATAGTGATATACTCCTCTACGAAGGGTTCCCATTTTTCATCCATGCGCCACCCGCTTTCAAACGAAATGGTTGCCTGTCCCTCGCCGGCCTCTTTGTGGTACCATTTTCGAAATAACTGTCGGGCCCCGACTAACGCCCAGGGATCAATACTTTTATCGCCATAGGTCACATCCGGCCAGGTCCAAAAGAGTCCACGGTGATGCGGGTGGTCTTCCGGAAAATCTTCGGTTAGCTTTTCGCCATCAAGTCCAAAAATGGGATGAACATAATTGGATCGCCAATACTTGCCATCCATTCCGTCGGGCGGATCCATTCGGCCGTGCACCATTGACAGAACGGGCTGATCACCCTCGTAAATAGTAAGCGTGGAGTCATTATCCTGAAATGAAAAATCACCGTTGTCTTCCGCTTCCGGTTGAGAGCCTGCGAGTATTCCAAATACAACTATAGGTATAACGATAAATAGTACAGTGTTGGAAACAGTCTTCATGATCTGAGAGGTTATTTATTGTAAACTTTTATTATTGGATGATATCGCCTCGACAGCTTCCCGGCCCAGGCGGTCTTCCAGCTGCTTAAGGTAAAGACTCTTGGGCTCAACATGGCGCCCGTAGCTATCCCAGAGACCGTCCCCGC